>JAISRY010000187.1 GCA_031273385.1 Tannerellaceae bacterium
TACAAAATGATTTTTATGATTTTATAAATTCTGCTCCAAAGATAATAAAAATCAATGACACCGTCAAAAAAGATCAAATGCGCCCGTTGTGTTTTATGTTTTCAGGCTGTATTTCTGCGCTTTTTTGAAACCGGCATTTTTTTATACTGGAAAAAGTGATACCTTTGTAAAGCCCCATGAGCTCGCTCTTGCAGAAGAAATTATACGTGATAATCGCGAATTCATGATTGCGCATTGGAGGCTATTTTTCAACAATAGGAATGAGCAATGAAAACAGTTAGGAAACTTTGGTTTGACAATGAACGGATATTCATTGAAACCGCAGAAAAGGAGGTCTTGAGCCAGCCAATGCGCTTTTTCCCGCGACTGAGGCAAGCTACTGACGACCAGCGTTCCGAATGGACGGAATCGCATTTCGGGCTGCATTGGGAAAGTATAGATGAAGATATCAGCTTCGAGAGTTTTACCTGGGCTGATAATGATCCGCTAACACTCTATCATCGCCAATAAACATTCGCTTTATTTCAACTATTTTATCAGGTTGCTGTTGTAGGTGAGGCGTTTAACGAAGACGATTTTCCCTATACCCTGCTTGAGCCATACTTTGCGCTTTCTCATCAATGACACCGTCAAAAAAGATCAAATGTCCACGGGCCCTCTTTATTCCATTTGGTACGTTTTTCATTTACTAATTTACGACCGTATTCGCCATAAAATTCGACAAACTTTTTATCCAGTTTGTCGAAAACTTCTTCTACCGTATAGCCTGCCGGTAGCGCCTCTTCAGTAGGATTCATAACATATCAAGGTATTCGCGTTGGCGGTTGAAATATTCTGCTTGAAGCGCTTCGTTCGACTGTGTGATCAGGGTGGCGTATCTTTTTTGGGAATTGAGCCACTTTTTATGCATCGCACAGACTTCGGTATTATGAAGAACGATCAGGTGTACGAAATATTCATAGAAATAGGAGAGGACATTCCGGCCATATTCCATATATGTACTGGTGGTGGAGATGTTGATGGACGAAATGTAGACGTCGGCTTTTACCCTGGGGGAGGAAAAGCCTGTCAATACCAGCTCTTCCATCCTGTCAATCAGCCTGGAAACATCCTTTTTTATCATCGACAGTTCGGCGTCGTTGATCAGCTGCCTGTCACAATAATAGCGGATATCCTTGATCAGGTTTGAAAAGACGTCCGGGTCTACAATCAACTGGTTACTCTTGTTTTCCACGCCGCCGGCTTGCAGCTTCCCTTTCATGGAAAGGATATCCTGGGGGACTGCCACATCGGAGTAATAGAACTTCAGCGGCACTTCGTGATTCTGGTGCAGCCATTTGTAATACATGAACTTGAACAGGCTGTCGGAGAAAATCGTATACAGCACCGGCACACGGTTCAGCGCAACGATCGACTCAACGCTTTCCGCCTTTTGCATGAGGAGCATATTCTTATGATACTGCTCAAGCATGAGGAAAAACAGTTTGGGCGGATCGGTCGATTTGTTGGCCAAGAGGTTAAAGAAGACCCGCTCGTTGCTGTTTTGTTCGACCATTTTGTCGATCGAAAAACCAAGATCCGAAGAGAGTTTGCAGACCTCGTCAAAGGTAAAAGAGTTTTCCCCCCTTATCCTGCGGTAGGCCGACTCTTTACTGACTCCAAGCGTCCCGACATAATAATCGACAAGTTTTATATTGGATGGGATATGGTTCAATGTCTCTGTGACAAGCAATTTGTTCAGCATTTTATCCATTGGGGTGAATTGTATATATTATTGTTATGATGAATAATTTCCGTTATTTATAGATGGGTCATGCGGTCTATTGATCTACGTTGTTCGTCAATAAACTCAGACTGTAGCTTTTCATTGGACTGCGTAATCAAGACGGTGTATTTCTTCAACGAATCCAGCCATTTCTTATGCATCGCACAGACTTCGCCGTTATGGGTATTGATCGGGGCGGCCATGTATACCCAGAAATAGGATCCCACGGTGTCATCATATTTCATATAGGTACTGTTCGTTTCAATACCTACGCTCGAAAGATAGAACAGGGAAGATATACCCTGGCCGTTCACGCCCTCCCGGATCAGCTTCTCCGTATAATCCATGGCATTGGACAGGTCGTTTCGTATCCATTCGATCTCTTCATCCGAAATCAACCCTCTTTTATAATAATATTGAATCTCTTTCACCGTGTTGGGGAAAAGATTCCGGTCGATGATACAGGCCGCACTCCTGATCCGTTGCGAATAGTGGCATATCTTTTCGCATAATACACGGAACTCCGAGGGGACAGTCACTTCCGAAAAATAATAATTAATGGGTACTTTGCTTGTCTGATGGATCCATTTATAATAGAAGAACCTGAACAGATGCTCCGACCCCACCGCAAACAGCGCCAACAGGTGATTCATCGTCGTGATCCACTCTTTCTCTTTCGCCTCGTACATACACTGCAAGCTGGCGCAATACCGGTCGAGCATGACTGAAAAGGTCTCGCGGGGAGTGAACGACACTTTCCCCTGCAACTCAAACAGCGCCCGCTCGCTCTGCTCCAACCCGATCACTTCGTCCACCGAAAAGTTGAGCTCCCGCGACAACTTGCCGATCTCTTCAAAAGTAAACGGTATTTCACTCCGTATTCTCCTGTATGCAGATTGTGCCGTAATCCCAAGGGATTCCGTGACATAATCAATCAGTTTTACATGAGAAGACAGACAACCGGCTATTTTTGCCACTAATATTTTATTCAAATCTTTATCCATTCTAAACGAAAAAAACGATTCCCCTGTCGACAGAGACAAATATACGCATTTTATATGAATCGCGCACGATTATACCTCCTCATACCTCGTAAATAATGCCAATATTGACAACAAAGGGTAGGGGTTAGCTTCCTTTTTTGTCAAAAATATACACAAATAAAACAAGGAGAGAAAATAATACACGTTTTTTGTTTCGCATTAGATTTATGTTTCTATTTTTGCACAGGAAAAAAAATACAATGAGCCAAGGAACTAAAATGATATGAAAAAAATTCTTTTTTTTGTCTGTACGACGTGCTGTTTACATCAAGGTTCGGCGCAGATACATATCGGGTCACAACAGCCGCCCGATCCATCCGCAGGGTTGGAAGTATCTGCGCCGGATAAAGGCGTTGCACTCCCGGAAATCGCATTGGCATCCATCTATGATACGACCATCAAAAAACCCGTCGACGGGTTATTGATCTTCAACACGACAAGCGACCCGCAAAACGGGTTACACCAGGGAATCTATTTCTGGAGCGGGAAGAAAAAGGCATGGGATCAGATCGTCACCAAAGATACGTTCGGGAGTATGGCCTCTGATTTTGCCATCGAAAGCGCCTATCTCGTAGCAAACAGCAGTACAAACCAGTCGATAAGCTCCGGCTTCAATACCCTGACCTTTTCAAGCCCTCCGAACATCGATATAAATAAAAAGAAGAGCTTTAACGGCAACACCTTTACAGTGCCCGAAGATGGCTTTTACAAGATAACCGGCGGAATAGAGATAACAAATGGCAAAGGGGATAAGAGGGATAAAGCCAGAGTCCGGTTATTATTCAGTAACCCCAAGCACAATTCCCCAGAGGTAGTGGCAGAGCGGTTGTATATCCCCACTGTGGAGATGCCGCTGACGCCGTCCGTCTTTTACATCGGCCACTTTCAAAAGGGGGAAACCATAACTCTTCAGGGAAACGGTTCGCTGATCGGTTTAGCTACATTGACAAGAAAATATCTTTACATATCAGCCTTTTTTAAATAAAGAGAGACATGAGAAAAACAGGACTTCTATACACCATACTCCTGACGGTTTCCGGATGGATCAACGGACAGGTATTCATCGGGACGGAGCCGACGGGAAACCCTGTCGCACTTGAAGTAAAATCAACCAACACAGGCGTTTTGATTCCAAGAATAAGCATACCGGATTTGTCGTTACCCGGCCCGGTAAGCAGCCCGAAAACCGGTTTATTGGCCATAAACACCCACCCGGCAAACGGAGCGGGGCTGGTCTTCTGGAACGGAAAAAAATGGGAGCAAATAGAAACCTGCGAGACGGCAAAAACATATCTCCTCAAATCCGGGAAAATAGCCAACTATGTCGCAAAGGCGCTTTATTTGTCAACCCCACTCGATCTGGGAAAATATAAGACGCTATCTCTGAATGGCCTTGGAACTATAGGAACCGCCACTCTCGGCCATCAATCGTATAAGATTCTTGCCACCGGCTCCTATGAAATCACGGCGACTTCTACGGTGACCGCAACCTCCGGCGTAGAAGGCTATTATGTCATAGAGATTCTCTCAGGCAAGACGGTGTTAAGCCGGCATGTCGGGTATCAAGCGAGTAAATCCTCGCAAATAACCTGTAGCACAACATTCTGCGGATACTTGGCAGCAAATATTGAAATATCCGTTCAGGTGTGTTATAATAGCGATACCCAGAATGCGCTTGCAAATGCAAAGGCTCTCTCTTTCAGCGTAAAACGATTAGAGTAAATCACCTCAATTTTGACAATCATGCAAAAAACAATGATATGTATACTGTTTCTTGCCGGCTTTTTCAGCCTGGCAAAAGCGCAGGTAAGCATTAACAAGACAAATACGCCGCCTCACCCGTCCGCCATGCTGGATATGTCATTATCCGGCAATAGCGGCCTGGGGGTTCTGATCCCAAGGATTACCATCGGCCATGCCACAGACAATAGCCGGATCACCAACCCTGCGGATTACCTGCTCGTCTTCTCCCCCAGCTCCGGAACAACGGATTTTACAGGATTGAATTGCTGGCATCAGAACCATTGGAAGCCGTATTTGAGCAGCGGGGCGGCTTTCGACATGCTCACAAGTTTCCATATTGCACAAACCGTGCTGTTTGTCGAACAATTCGAGCCGGAAAAGATCCCTCACACAAGCGGAAGTAGCGGCTATACGCTTCATCTCGATATAATAAAGTTCGACAGCCAAAGAACATATAATCCGGCAACGTATCAATATGTCATACCGGAAGCAGGCGTTTACGAGATCACCTGTGGTGCGTCGATAGAGAGCAGCGTCGCCGGAACAGTCTCTTCAGAACTTCATATCAGGAAAAATAACCTTGTATCGTTGAACCATAACTTTGTAAGCAGGACTAATTCATCCTATAACCCAATGGTAAACACCGTTACCTGCATAGAGGAATTAGCGAAAAAGGATACCATTCACTGTACGCTCAATTTTGGCAACTGGGGAACGGAGAACTTCACCGTAAAAAGCGCCTATATGATGATTACAAGGTACTGAACCGCCTCTTTTTCAGACGGGAGCTATTTTTGTTTGGTCAAGAGCTATTTCAAACGGGACGGGAGCTATTTTTATTTGCACGGGAGCGAAAATTAGCTATACAACTGTGTAGGTTGAGCTACACAATTGTGTACGCCTGACTACACAATTGTCTGTGTCCGGCTACACAACTGTCTGCTTCCGGCTACACAATTGTGCCGCCCAACTCGCGCGGATTTGTAATCCGTGAATGACGGCGATTGCAATCCCGTTAGAGATTGCATTGATTTTCATACGATTGTGATTCGTTATCATTATAATAATACGGCGAAAAGCCCCCAAATAAAGTTTCCGTTTTTTCCCCTTCACCCTTTCACCTTTCGCCTAACACGCTGGCCAACAACTAAATGCGGTGAAGGGAGGGTGAAAGGAGGTGAAAGGAGGTGAAAGGAAGCGGAAATCGGGAAATGGGAGACGCTTACCCCCTTGCCGCCATCATTTTACCCTCCTTTCACCTCCTTTCACCCTCCCTTCACCGCATTTGAGTGTCAGCCAGTGTGTTAGGCGAAAGGTGAAAGGGTGAAGGGAAAAAAACAGAAACTTTATTTGGGGGACTTTTTGCTCTTTTCGTTCTATTTTGTAGCAAATCGACCCTGGGTCAACTCACAGCCACCCTTTTGCGCGGTACCACGCAATGCTCTCTTCCAGCCCCTGGCGTAGCGTATAGGCAGGGGTGAAACCCAGCTCCTCCTTGAGCGGCGTAATGTCGCAAATCCAGTTGCGCTGTTTCAATATGGCATATTTATCGCCGTTCAGGGTCATGGCTTTACCGGCCAACCGGCCAATCCATTCCGAGCAAAGGCAAGCGATATACATCAACCACAGAGGGATGCGGATATGCATGAGAAAACGCTTCCCCAACACATCCCCGATCGTGCGCGAAAACGCCTTGTCGGTGTAGACATCCCCGTCGGCAACCAGGTAACGCCTGTTCCGCGCCGCCTCATTTTCCAGCGCCAGAAAAGCGACCCGCGCCAGGTCTTTGACATAAATAAAGGTGATCCGTTGCGGCTTACGGCCGGCAGAGAGGTCAAAGCCCCACCGGATGGATTTTATCGCCATCAGGTAATCCCTGTCCCCCGGCCCGTACACACCCGTCGGGTGCAGAATGAGATAGGGGAAACAGGTTTGGGTAGAGAGGAACCTCTCCGCCTCCAACTTGCTCAGCCCATAATCCGTATCCGGCAGTTGCTCATCATCGCGGCAAATCGGGCGGAACCCCTCTTCGTCCCCTTTGCCGTAACTCGCCAGGCTGCTCATCAGCAAAAACGTCCCCGACAGGCATTTGGCGAAATCCAGCCCCCTGACCAAATGCCGGGTATACGCGGCATTTACCCTCGAAAAATCCTTCCGGCCTACCGCTTTCGTCAGCCCGGCATTATGAATCACATAATCGAACGCCCCATGTTCGGCGGAAAAGGCGGACAACTGCGCGGTAAGCGCCGCCAGGTTGTCGTATTTCAACTCGATAAAATGGATGCGTTCATCCCGCAGGTGCGCCCGGCTGCTCCCCTGACGTATCCCCGCCCATGTTTCATACCCGCGGCGAAGCGACTCCTCCACCAGAAAGCCGCCGATAAACCCGCTTGCTCCCGTAATCAATACTTTCTTCATCCCTTACTTTTTTTCTTTGCCTACGCCCTCATCCGGATGGGTTTTCAATACCCGGTGGGGCAAATGGCCATGCCCGATCAGTTCGATAGGACAGGCATATTTTTCGTTCAGCCACGCTTCAGATACTTCGATGCCGGGATGGTAATGCACCGTTTCGTTGACACAGGCGATATTCTTCACCATCGAAAGTACCGTGCCGATATCGTGCGATACGAGGATGATCGCGCACGAGCGGTTCACCTCTTCCAGCAGTTGGTAAAAACGGGACTCAAACCGTTTATCCACAAACACGTTCGGCTCGTCCAGAATCAACACCTGCGGACGGGATACGATCGAACGCCCCAGCAGGACGCGCTGCAACTGTCCGCCCGAAAGCTCGCCGACAGGACGCGCCGCCAGCTCTTCCAGCCCCATCTGCCCGGCCACTTCGTCGATCCGCCGGTTTTGTTCCGCCCCGAACGGACGGAAAAGGGGCTTTTCCGACGCCAGCCCCGAAGCGATCACCTCCCTTACCGAGATAGGAAACCGCCTGTCAATCTGGTTCATCTGCGGCAGGTACCCCATTTTCAGGGAAGAGGCCGCTTTCCCCTCCCGATAAAAACGGATCGAACCCGAAAGGGGAGCGAGCAAGCCCAATATCACTTTCAGCAACGTCGTCTTACCGCCTCCATTAGGCCCGATAATCCCAAGGAAATCATGCTCATACACGTCTACCGACACATCGCGCAGCACGGTTTTCCCACCGTACCCCGCCGTTATCCCCTCTATGCCGATCAACCTGTTATTCATCCGACAAAGCTCTGGCAATATGGATCATCTCCACGTTCCAATGATAGGACAACGGATTGATCGGGACAAGGCGGCATCCGGTCTCTTCCGCGATCAGGGCGGCATTTTTCTGGTCAAACTCCCGCTGGATAAAGGCCACCCCCGCTTTATAGGCACGCGCCTGCTCCACCAGCTCTTTCAGGTGGGACGGCGAGGGCTCTTTCCCCTCCATTTCGATGCATAACTGTAAGAGGTCGTATTCTGCCGCCAGATAGGTCAATGCCGGATGATAGATCACAAAAGCGCGGCCGGCAAGGGGGCGGAGCAACGAGTCGACAACCGCCTCCGTCTCCTCAATCTCTTTCATCAAAAGGGTATAGTTCTGCCTATAATAGTCCGCACGGTCGCCATCTATAGAGAGAAAGGCATCCAGCGTATTGCGGGCAATCACTTTCGCGCCGCCGATCGAGCTCCAGACGTGCGGATCGACTCCCGTATGGTGGTGATGGCTGTGACTGTCGCCGTCGTGACTGTGCCCGGCGGCGTCATGGCCGGCCAGCGCAATCCCCTCGGAAAGGTCAAACACCGCCAGATCGGGGTTATTTTCCCTGATCGTATGCATCCACGCCTGTTCAAACCCGATATACCCGATTTGCAGGTAAGCGCGGCTGTCCCCGATCCTGAGCATCTGCTGCGGCGTCGGGTCGTAAGTTTCAGGGCTTTGCCCGGAGGGAACGACGGTATAAATCACATAATCTGCACCGCCGATCTTCTCTGCAAAATAGCGTTGCGGCTCTATAGTCACAGAAATAACCGCCCGCTCTTCCGACTGCCTCTTCCCGCACCCCGCCAACAACAGCAAAGCCGCAAAAACACAAACTATCCCACCTTTTTTCATCACAATCTTATATTTTTCAGCAAATATACGACGAAAGTTTAAATTAATTCCACGATTTCACAGGTTTCATCTTCTCCGATCGTATGGACGGTCAGGAAGCTGTCCGGGTATTTATAGGTGATATACCAGACGTAGCGGTGGACATCATTAATGTATACGCCGGTGTTTTTCGTCAGGTCTTGCGCCCGCAATTTGGGGAGCAGCAGGTACTTGATCTGATTATCTTTCAAATAACGGAGCAACATGTCCGGGTCGTAAAGACGGATGTTTCCCACGTTTTTGCATTGTTCGACGAACCCTTTATAGTCAAGCGTATAATTGATCTGATGGGCGTTCAATGACGGAATCGTTTCCTCTATCTGTTCATTTGGCATGGCATAGACGCCGACCATATTCGATGCCACCCCGTTGATGACCAACTGGCTCCCCCTCAGGCCCTGGATAATATACCGTATCACCTCTCCCTGGAAGATCGCTTTTGAAGCGTCTATGACGATAATGCTCCGGTCGGCGGTGGTTTTAAGAACGTCTAAGGTGTCTACCGGGACAGGCAGTACGGTGGGCGTGACCATAAAATCGCGTCCGGTATAGACTTTCGATATGCTGGGTTTGCGGCTGACGATCCGGGCATCTTTGTCCAGGTTCTCCGCCGCCCATTGGCTCCCTTTGATGAAATTCACCCAATCCGGAGTCAGCCCGTATAGCCTGTTGCCCAGCAGGTTTTGCCGTAAAACGGGGATATTCCGCGCCACCCTGTTTTTGGTAATGGAAAGCGTACCGAGACAGATCGCAAGCAGCAATAGGGGATAGATAAAAAAGAGCCCTTTCAACGCCTTAATTTGAAACAGGCTGTAAATCCCGCCCAGCAAAAAAAGCAGGATCAGCGGATAGTAAATCATAATCAGGCGGTCTTGCGCCCAAAAGGATTGGAGTACCGTAAAACTGGTGAAATTCATGATCCCGACATACAACCCGATAAACAACAACGCTTTGTT
>JAISRY010000214.1 GCA_031273385.1 Tannerellaceae bacterium
ATATATTTCGTTTTTTTTATCTACCTTTGTGTCCTGTTCATTTTATTGTAGAATAAATAAAGAAAAAGATATGTTTGAAAATTTAAGCGAAAGGTTAGACAGATCGTTTAAACTGCTGAAAGGCGAAGGTAAAATTACGGAAATCAACGTGGCTGAAACCCTTAAAGACGTGCGTAAGGCGTTACTCGATGCGGACGTTAACTATAAAGTTGCCAAACAATTCACAGATACGGTAAAAGAAAAGGCGCTCGGACAAAACGTACTGACCGCCGTTAAGCCCGGCCAGTTGATGGTTAAGATTGTGCATGACCAACTGACGCAACTGATGGGGAACACGGCGGAAGAGATCAACCTCAAAGGATCTCCCGCTATTGTGTTAATGTCGGGGTTGCAAGGCTCCGGTAAAACGACTTTTTCCGGTAAGCTGGCCAATATGCTGAAGACAAAAAAGGGAAAGAATCCCCTTTTGGTGGCCTGCGACGTCTACCGTCCCGCCGCCATTGAGCAGTTACGCATATTGGGCAACCAGATCAATGTACCCGTCTACTCCGAGCCGGAAAACAAAAATCCGGTCGCTATCGCATTAAACGCCATCAAGGAAGCAAAAGCGAACAACCATGATTTAGTCATTATCGATACAGCCGGACGTCTTGCCATCAACGAACAGATGATGCAGGAAATTGCAGCGATCAAAAACGCTGTCCAGCCCGGCGAGATATTGTTTGTGGTAGATGCCATGACGGGGCAGGATGCGGTGAATACGGCCAAAGAATTTAACGAACGGTTGAACTTCGACGGGGTGGTACTGCAAGCTCGACGGTGATACGCGGGGCGGAGCGGCTCTTTCCATCCGCACGGTTGTGGATAAACCGATCAAGTTTGTCGGTACGGGCGAAAAGATGGAAGCCCTTGACGTATTCCACCCCCAGCGTATGGCCGACCGTATACTCGGCATGGGGGATATCGTTTCGCTTGTCGAACGTGCGCAGGAACAATACAACGAAGAAGAGGCGAAACGCCTGCAAAGGAGGATCGCCAAAAACCAGTTTGACTTCAACGATTTTATTTCCCAGATCCACCAGATAAAGAAAATGGGGAACCTCAAAGACCTGGCCTCCATGATTCCGGGAATAGGCAAGGCGTTAAAGAATGTCGATATTGACGACAACGCATTCAAGAGTATCGAAGCCATGATCTATTCCATGACCCCGAAAGAGCGTAGCCATCCCGAATGCCTGAACGGTTCGCGCCGGCAGCGTATCGCCGCAGGCAGCGGTACAAGCGTTCAGGAGGTGAACAAGTTAATCAAGCAGTTTGACGAAACGCGGAAGATGATGCGTATGCTTACGACAAAAATGCCGGCCGGCAACAAGAAACTTTCATTTAAACGATAATAAGGATATGATGCATTTAATAGACGGAAAAGCCGTATCAGCCCAGATAAAACTGGAGATCGCCGAAGAGGTCGGGCGGATCAGGGAGGCCGGAGGGAAGATCCCTCATCTGGCGGCTGTTTTGGTAGGCCACGATGGCGGGAGCGAAACATACGTAGCCAGCAAAGTGCGGACGTGCGAAGAGGTGGGGTTCAAATCATCGCTTATCCGGTACGAAGAGGATGTGACCGAAGAGGAGCTGCTCGCCTGTGTGGAGCGCCTGAACGGCGACCCGGATGTGGACGGTTTCATTGTCCAGTTGCCGCTTCCCGCCCATATCTCCGAACAGAAAATAATAGAGGCCATCGACTACCGTAAAGATGTGGATGGTTTCCACCCTGTAAATGCCGGACGGATGTCGATCGGCCTGCCCTGTTTCATTTCTGCCACTCCTGCAGGGATACTGGAGCTGTTGAAACGGTACGAAATCGAAACCAAAGGAAAGCACTGCGTCGTCCTGGGGCGGAGTAATATTGTCGGCAAACCGATGGCTATGCTGATGATGCAGAAAGCCTATCCGGGAGACTGTACGGTAACGGTCTGCCATAGCCGTTCGGAAAACCTGAAAGAGATGTGCCTGCGTGCGGATATTATTATCGTCGCTTTGGGGGCGCCTGAGTTTTTAAAGGCGGATATGGTCAAAGAGGGTGTAATTGTGATTGATGTAGGGACGACGCGTATGCCGAGCAGCGTCACAAAGAGCGGTTTTAAATTGGTTGGCGATGTGAAGTTCGACGAAGTATCCCCTAAATGTTCCTATATTACCCCCGTTCCGGGCGGAGTAGGCCCTATGACGATTGTTTCGTTGATGAAAAATACGTTACTTGCGGGAAAGAAAGCCATCTATACATAAAAAAGGCGATTTTTCATTTCAAAGATTTGGCAAATAAAAGGAAATACCTATCTTTGCACCGTCTTAGACGAATATCAGACGGTCGACAGGACAAATATGGTGATTGTAGCTCAGTTGGTTAGAGCATTGGATTGTGGTTCCAAGGGTCGTGGGTTCGAACCCCATCTTTCACCCCCTATCAGAAAAAAGGCTACCCCCAAAAGAGGGTAGCCTTTTTTTATTCCCAAGCGGACAGAAACCATCCAAAATGGGACGGGAGCAATTTCAAATAGGTCAGGAGCAATTTCAAATAGGTCGGGAGCTATTTTTATTTGCTCGGGAGCTATTTTTGGGGGCTCTACCTATTTGACAAACTTCACGGAATGGGTTTTCCCGTTTTCTTTTATCTTGATGATATATACCCCTTTCGGCAGGTGGGCGACCGGGACGTATGTGTGATCATGATTGATCAATCCGTTGGACAGGGTATACCCTTTCATATCCATAATCGAATAAACCCCCTTTTCACACTGAGAAATGTATAAGCCGCCATCCTGTACCGCCACCCTGAATGCCGAGGCGGGAGCAACCTTTTCGTTACCCACAATAGATATGTTTGACGTAAAGTATAATGTAGCTAACGTACTTCCGCCGGTAGGCGTAACCTTAACGGCCACACGCTCGTTTTGCTTGGATGCCGTCGCTTCAAAGGTCAGATCGGTTTTGAGTTCATTGGGGGAATAGATGGCCAGGTGCATTTTTCCGCCTGTCTTATCCCCGTCTTCGTAGGGTATGATCCGTGTTTCCATTGTTTTTTCTCGCGTGGCGTTCGCTGTATTTCCGTGCAGATACTCCGTCGTCATCCGGAACGAGGCTGGAGGTTCGTTATTGGCCACCTGCGCGATCAAACGGTTGAGGAGAGCCGCCTGACTCAATCCCTTGTAATCGCTCATGGTCACAAATGTCGATCCTATATGGGTAGAATCTCCCTCCATGCGTGCGTCTTTGAATTGATAGTCTTCAATGGTCAGGACAAGATCCTTGGAGGCCTGTTCCATCGTCAGCCAGTACTTCCTCCAATCGGTACCGGTACCATTTTCATCATACATCACGGACTTGATCGCCCGGACAGGCATTTTCCTTGATTGATCCATGAAAAGGGTGACCTCATGCTGTTTCTTTTCTTTTATCATACTTTTGGGTGCGGCGCTAAACAGCGTCACATCAACGGTGCCGTTATAATTCGCATCCGTATGCGATATGATATCAATCTGGTAGTTCACAGGCGGGATCTTAAACCCGGGATCAACATCAATAAAGCTGAGCAGGTCAAACAGGTCTCTGCTTCCATCCATGTTTACATACAACGCGCCGTCGTCAGCGCCTGAAGACAGACGTTCGGCAGTGAGATCAAGCAAAACGAACTTCCCCATGCTTGTCGACAACGTGAGCGAAAACCCGCCCAGCAGTTTACCGGAAGGCTCTTTCGGAGCGATCAGGATAGAGGCCGACAGGACATCTATAAGGCCCTCCCCTTTCACCAGCGTCTTTTTAGGAAGCTCAAAGGTGGTGGGAAAGCCGTTGATATCCGGCAATGTCACTGTCTCATAATCCTGAAAGAGCAGCTTGATATCCATGGGCGTCTCCATAATGGCCAGGGACATCAGCACGCTGTCGGGCTTGATACCGACCTTGCGCGAGTCCGATCGGAGCCGGCTCATTACAGGGTTAATGAATGGGGAACGCAGGATACCGTCACCGGTCATCTCCGGTTTGAAAAGCGCTTTAAGCTCAAAACCGAATTGCCTGTCCAACTGTTCAACAACTGCCGGCAAGATCTCTTTGCAGAGCGCCGTTTTCTGTTCGCCGGTCAACGCTGTTTGCGAAGAAACAGGTGACATACAAATAAATAAACCAAATACACTGGTTAAGATAAAACTTTTTTTCATAATACTTACTCAATTAATGAATGAATTACGTCGTAAACGTAATCAAATCCGACATATAAAACAAATATTTATATCAAAAAATGTCGAGCCCCATTTATATTTGGTCAAAATTGATCTTACTGTTTCGTAATGGTCACGTTGCGGAATTGAATTTCTTTCCCTTCGCTTTGTAGCCCGATATGGCCGTTTTTCACGCTGTTGGTACCTGTGTTTTGATATACGCCGTTGATATAAACCACAATCACGCCGTCTTTTACGAATATATTGGCATGATTCCATTCGCCGGCAGGCTTTTCGCTCGTCGGGTTGGTTTTCCTGACAACAGGGAATGCCGGGCGTTCAACGCCTTGCCGTATCGGAAATTCAACAAGGTTGGAGCCTCCCAGCAATACGAAGTCTCCCGCATCGCCGGCGTGCAACTGACATTCTATGCCATTGGGGAAAGGGTTTTTCGCTTCTTCGATCAGCAGGAAGATCCCACTGTTGGTCGCTTCGCCGGGCCAACGCCATTCAACGTGCAACGTGTAATTGTCATATTTCTCTTTCGTATACATATACCCGAGCGTCCCCTGTATATGAATCACCCCATCCCGCACGGTATAGACCTGATCTGCCGGAATAGCATTTTTATCGACGACAAAATTCCAGTTGGACAGGTCTTTCCCGTTAAACAATTTCTCCGTTTTCTGGGCTTTTGAGTCATTGGGGAAACAGAACGCGGCAGTTGCAATGACTGCCAATAGAAGCATACTCTTTTTCATGGGTTTTCTATTATTTAATTAATCGACAATAAGTTTCCTGTAGCGTACGCGCCTGGGCTCTTCATACCCCGGCTGTTTTCGTTTATATTCTTCGTATTCGGAGTAAGAGCCCTCATAATAAACGACTTCCGAATTACCCTCAAAAGAGAGGATATGCGTACATATACGGTCGAGAAACCAACGGTCGTGGGAAATGACCACCGCACAACCGGCAAAGTTTTCCAGTCCCTCTTCCAATGCCCGAAGCGTATTGACATCTATATCATTACCCGGTTCGTCCAACAACAGCACATTGGCTTCCGCCTTTAACGTCAACGCCAGATGAAGCCGGTTCTTTTCCCCTCCGGATAATACGCCGCACAGCTTTTCCTGGTCGGCGCCGGTAAAATTGAATCGCGACAGGTATGCCCGCGCGTTGACCTCTTTCCCCCCGACACGGATAAATTCCTGTCCGCCGGAGATAACCTGGTAAACCGTCCTTTCCGGGTCAATATCCTGATGCGTCTGATCGGCATACCCCAGCTTCACCGTTTCGCCTACCTCAAACCGCCCCTTGTCGATGCGCTCCATGCCCATGATCATTTTAAAGAGCGTAGTTTTACCCGCGCCATTCGGTCCGATCACGCCGACAATACCGTTCGGGGGCAGCACAAAGTCCAGGTTGTCAAACAACAGCTTGTCGCCAAACGATTTGGAGACCTCCTGCGCCTCGATGACTTTATTCCCCAGGCGAGGCCCGTTGGGAATAAACAGTTCCAATTTGGCTTCACGCTCTTTCTGATCCTCATTCAGTAATTTCTCATACGAATTGAGACGGGCTTTTCCTTTTGCCTGACGGGCTTTGGGCGCCATGTTGATCCATTCCAGTTCGCGTTCCAACGTCCGGCGGCGTTTGCTGGCCTGCTTCTCTTCCTGCGCCATACGTGTCGTTTTCTGATCCAGCCACGAAGAGTAATTCCCTTTCCACGGAATACCCTCCCCACGATCCAGCTCAAGAATCCAACCGGCCACATGATCCAGGAAATAGCGGTCGTGCGTGATGCAGATCACCGTCCCGGCATATTTTTGCAAATGCTGTTCCAACCAGTCGATGGATTCCGCATCCAGGTGGTTGGTCGGCTCATCCAACAGTAAGATATCAGGCTGTTGGAGCAACAGGCGGCACAGCGCTATGCGCCGGCGCTCTCCCCCCGACAGTGTATCGACAAGCTGCTCTTCCGGCGGACAACGCAGCGCATCCATTGCACGCTCCAGGCGGCTATCCAGGTTCCACGCGTCCGTCGCGTCGATCTTGTCCTGCAACTCCGCCTGACGGGTGAGCAGTGCATCCATTTTATCCGGATCGTCCAACACGTCGGGATCGCCGAATCTCAGGTTCACCTCTTCATATTCTTTCAGCGTATCAACAATATCCCGCACGCCCTCCTCGACAATTTCCCTGACCGTATTGCCTTTTTCCAGTTGTGGATCCTGCTCCAGATAGCCTACCGAGTAGCCGGGCGAAAAAACCACCTCCCCCTGATACTCCTTTTCAATCCCGGCGATGATTTTAAGTAAAGTCGATTTACCCGAACCGTTTAATCCGATAATACCAATCTTCGCTCCATAGAAGAAAGAGAGATAAATGTTCTTTAAAACCTGTTTTTGAGGTGGATAGATCTTATTCACCCCCACCATTGAGAAAATAATCTTTTTATCGTCTGCCATTGTGTTTATCTTAATCTTGCGCAAAGGTAGTAAAAGATGCGAAAGCCTGTATAATGGTTAAAGATATTTAAGATCGTGTTTTTATTCGTGAAGCATTATGCTGTATAACATAAAAACACCTATATTTGTAGCATGTTTTTCATGGTATTAGATTTAAGGTTAACAAGAAAGATTGGTTGTCGCGATGACAACCTTCTTTTTTTCTCCGCTTAACCAGCCGCCACAAACTCTCCCAAGCACTCCCACACTTTCTCAAACACTCCCGAACGCTTCTCACAGCCCTTTTTATCCAATATGTATCGAACAAATAGGAAATAATTGTCCGATAAAGCAAAAATAGATAACAAACTTTTCTTTTTCCTCCGGAATTATGGAAAAAGAGAAAAAACATGCCTATATTTGCCAACGAAAAATGATCAAACCGGGAGAAGTCGAAAAAAATATCCCCGAACAAAGTTTTCCATTTCGTAAAACACACGCTCCAATCTCCCTATTTTCCGCATATCGAAATAAATAGATTCAACCTGTTTCGTAAAATATGCAGGTGAAAAAATATAGACACGTTTATTCCCAATATAGCTGCCATCCTGTTGCCGTAGCAATTCCACTTGTACAGTCTTTTCCCGAGTAGCAAATTATACAAATTGAATTGAAAAGCGGATAATTCAACCGTATAATGCGGTTGAATCGGCTATTCTATCTTCCGTCTGATCTCGGAAAGGTACTCTTTCATGCCTTTCATATCCTTTTTTTCTATGATTTTCTGTAGCTTGGAAAGTTCATCCTGGATATGTTGTATTTGTCCTGGAGTACGTGGATTGAAGAGGATTTCGGTCAATAGATAATCGTCTTCAGAGAGTAATCCGCGGGCGATCTTCATGTGTTTTTTGAATGTTGTTCCCGGTGCGTCCTGATGCTTCATCGTGGCGGCAAAAACCATTGTCGACGCAAAAGGAATTCCCAACGAATAGGCAACAACGCGATCGTGCTCTTCGAACGAGTACTCAAAAATGTTCAACTTCAACTTGCCGTACAAATCTTTAAAGAATACCTTCCCTAAATGGTCGCTTTCCGAAATGATAATCGTATTCTCTTTTTCGAGGTTTCCCAGATTGGCAAAAGTCGGCCCGAACATCGGGTGGGTGGACACAAACGGACGCTTGCAATCCGTATAAAATTGCTGCAAATTGGTCTTCACCGATGCAATATCGGAGAGGATACAATAGGGCGGCAAATACGGAATCACCGTTTCGAAAGCTTCGATGGTGTGATGCAGCGTCACACAATTGATCACCAGCTCGGGAGCGAACGCAGCGATCTCTTCCGGCTTCAACAGGCGAAGGGCATTATAGATGAAGCGCATGCGCTTCGGGTCGCTTTCCAGTACGGCGACATCGTGTTCAAAACTCAGTAGGTCGGTGAAGAAAGATCCCATCTTTCCGGCGCCAAGTATCAATATTTTCATTTCGGTATCGTATTAATCGTTCGTCATAATGATCATCTGTTGGCGGACAGACTCTTCGTGTATCTCTTTCAGCAGCTCTTTCACAAATTCGGCGCTGAGATCCAGGGATTCGCCCATATCGGCGCGTTTCTCTAAAATCTCGCTGTAACGCGGCGATTGCAGGATGGGCATGTTATGTTCCTTTTTATATACGCCGATTTCGCGGGAGATACGCATGCGTTTGGCCAGCAGTTCCAGCAACTGTTCGTCGATTTGGTCTATCTGGCGGCGCAGTTCAGAGAGGTTTTCGGTCGTTTGGGACACGTCGCGGATCACGAGCAGGTTGATGACATAATCAAGGACGTCGGGACTGATCTGCTGTTCGGCATCGCTCCATGCCTGATCCGGGTGGCAATGGGATTCGATCATCAGGCCGTCGAAGCTTAGATCCATCGCCTGTTGGGATAGGGGAGCGATCAATTCGCGCTTCCCCCCGATATGGCTGGGATCGCAGAAGATGGGGATATTGGGGAGGCGGCGGCGTAGCTCGATCGGGATATGCCAGAGCGGTAAGTTCCGGTATATCTTTTTGTCATACGAACTGAATCCCCTGTGTATCACTCCGATCCGCCGGACGCCCGCGCCATGGATGCGTTCGATCGCGCCGATCCAAAGTTCGAGGTCGGGGTTCACCGGATTCTTTATCAATACCGGAATATCAGTCCCTTTCAGCGTATCGGCGATTTCCTGTACGGCAAAGGGGTTGACGGTTGTCCGCGCGCCTATCCACAGGATATCGACACCGGCTTTCAGCGCTTCGACGACATGTTCCCTTGTCGCCACTTCCGTCGCCACATACATTCCCGTCTCTTCCTTAACCCGTTTCAACCACTGGAGGCCGATCACCCCTACACCCTCAAATCCCCCCGGTTTAGTCCGCGGTTTCCATATCCCGGCACGGAATATTTTTATCCCTTTAGAAGCAAGCCTACGTGCCGCTTCCATCACCTGTTCTTCCGATTCTGCGCTACAGGGGCCGGCTATAACGATCGGGCGTTGCGGGTCTACACCCTGTAAAACGATTGATTCAAATTCCATTTTCATTGTGTCTGTTATCTATTGTTTCTTTCTATTCTATTTATTCTGTTTAATGCCTCTTCCAACAGTTCATCGTTGCAGCAGAGCGAAATGCGTATATACCGCTCTCCGCCGCTACCGAATATAAAGCCGGGAGTGACGAATACGTTGGCCTCATATAGCAACTGATCCGCCAGTTGCCGTCCGTCCGGGCAGCTTGGCGGGATCTTCCCCCACAGGAAGAGGCCGGTTTGCTTCTCATCTACCCGGCACCCCAACGCTTTCATGATCTCGGCAGCCTTGCCCCGCCTCCCGCGATACGTACTGTTCATCGTATCATACCACTTTTTAGGCGCTTTCAGGGCTTCGACCGCCGCATATTGCATGGGTTTGAACTGTCCGGAATCCACATTGCTTTTCACGTTCAATATCCATTGGACAAACTGTGCGTTCGACGCCAGCATCGCCATACGCCACCCCGGCATGTTGTGCGACTTGCTCATCGAGTTCATTTCGATACAGACATCCTTTGCCCCAGGGATGCTTAAAAGGCTCAGCGGGTTGTCGTTGAGGATAAAGCTATACGGGTTGTCGTTGACAATAACGATACGGTGTTTGCGCCCGAACTGTACCAGCTTTTCAAACAATTCGCGGCTGGCGTTTGCCCCGGTGGGCATGTGGGGATAATTGACCCACATCAGTTTGACGGTCGAAAGATCCGTTTGCTCCAGCGCCTCGAAATCGGGATACCACCCATTTTCCTCTTTCAACGCATAGCCGATAGGATTCGCGCCGACCAGACGGCTGACCGACAGATAGGTAGGATAACCCGGATTGGGTATCAGCACGGCGTCTCCCGGATTCAGGAACGAGAGCGATACATGCAGGATGCCCTCTTTCGAACCGATCAGCGGCAATATCTCCGTAGCGGGGTCGATCTCCACCCCGTACCATGTTTTGTACCAGCGGGAATAGCCCTCCCGGAGTTCGGGGATACCCGTATAGGGTTGGTAGCCATGCTCGTTGGGGAGGACGGCATGTGCGCACAGGGCGTCGATGGTTTGCGGGGAGGGTGGGAGGTCGGGGCTACCGATCCCCAGGTTGATCACCTGCCTGCCGGCGGCGTTCATCGCTGCGACCTCTTTCAGTTTGGTAGAGAAGTAGTATTCGCTTATGCTGCCGACGCGTGTTGCCGGCACAATGTCACACGCTTTGTTTTCCTTCTGCATATTCACCTAATATTTTAAATTCTTTTGTTAATGGGATAACGGCGTCCAACGCCTGCTTGTAACGGGTGTAATCGGCAAACGTTAGATTGATATAAAACAAATATTGCCATTCGCGCCCGATAATCGGAAGGGACTGTATCTTAGACAGGTTCATATCGTAGAACGAGAGGATGGAAAGGACTTGCGACAAACTGCCTACGGCATGGGAAAGGGCAAAAACGAGCGACGCCTTGTTCTTTTTCGTTCCGCTCAGCAGTTCGTCCGCCGCCCAATGGTCGGCGATGGCCAGAAAACGGGTAAAGTTGTGTTTGTTCGTTTCAATCCCTTCGGCCAACACCTCCAGTCCGAACGCCTGCGCCGCCTGCCTGCTGCAGATAGCCGCCAGCCCTTTCAGCCGGTTGGTGGCTATCCATTCGGCGCTCGCCGCCGTATCTTCCTTTTCCACGATTTTGATATGCGGCAGTGTATCAAGGAAATCCATACACTGCATCAGTGCGATGGGATGGGAATTGACCTCCGTTATTTCGCCGATGGATGTGCCGGGGAGGGCGGCCAGCGAATGGGATATACGCAGTTTGTATTCGCCGATGATTTGAAAACCGCTTTTACGGATCAGCTCATGGTTTTGCAGCAAACTGCCGGCAATCGTATTCTCTATGGCCATCATACCGATGACGGAGGGGTCTTTTTCGATCGCTTTGATCACCTCTCGGAAAGTAGCGCATGCGATGATTTCGATATCTTCGCCGTCGAAGTAACTATGAGCAGCCATTTCATGGTACGAACCGGCTATCCCCTGTATTGCAACTCTCTTTTTCATATATCTCCTTTTTTACGTTGTATTGCTGACTAAATAAAAAAAGTCCCGCCTTTGTTCGGCAGGACTTTATTTGTTTTATTGATGATCTGTTGCTTTCGCCAATCTGTTCGTTTTACATATAAACTCCTGCCCTTATTCTGCTAAAATAAAAGGAATAAAAGAAGTATGTAAAACTAAATCGGTTCATCTTTTTTGCTTTATCCGGTGACAAAAGTAATATATTTCTTTTACCTGCAAACAAAAAGAGCGTTTTTTTTCTATTTATTCTCCCTAACCAGCTCATTTACCGTTTTTATCAGCTCGCTCGCCCGTTCTTTATTGAGTCCGGCTTTTTCGGCGACGGCCATCATGTCGTTTATAGTTGGTTCGCCGCTGTTATTGATCGTTGTCGTATGGAAGCCATTGAAACCACGACTTGGCAGCAGGTCGTATGCAGGGGAGAGTTTCCATTCTCCGCGAATCAGTTGGAAAGAGAAGTTTTTCGCATGGTCGTCACGGTTTTTGATAGCCACATTAAATGCCATCAGGCGGAAAAGGGCATACACCTCTTCTGTATTTTTAGTCAAAATATGACATAGTTTCAACAAATCGCCATAATCCAAGCTTGGGACACGGTAATCCGCATGCAGCAAACCGGCGGCGCTTACCGTATGAACTTTACCCTCAGATGTCCTGTCAAAGCGCTCTACGGCAAAGTATTTCCCCTCAAACAGGTTTGTCCCAGGCATCTTGATGCCGCACTTTTTGGCAAGCAGCGAATACTTATACTCAATCTCACCAATATGTGCAGGGTCGATCGTTGCTTTAAATTTAACAAGCCATTCTTTCTGGTCAATTTTCACAAATACCTTAGGCCTTGCTCCGCCCGGTGAACCTCCGTATTGATATAGCTTATCGAGAGAGCCGCCATCATGGTCGGTCGTCAATATCTTTTCGGTTTCGGCAGCCAGCGCGTTAAAATCAACGATTTCATCAGGAATCGATTCGCTGTAGTCCGGCCTAAATTCCAATGCGCCCCGCCCTGTGCTGCCCACCAGCGCCAATCTTTGGAGAAGCGTAAACTTCTCCGGTGCAACGCCTTTACTCCTAAAATACCTGTCGAGGATAAGATTGCCCCAACCGTCGGGCAGACTGTCGTCAAACACGCCGAACCCTCCATTGAAAGGGGTACGTTTCGCAACAAACACTTCGGCTTTAAGGGGAAGATGAAACGGGGAGATGGATTTCCCTGAAGCTAAATAGGTTACATCATATTCAAATGCGCAAAGCATGTCGGGGGTAGAAGCTATCCGCCCCACTTTCACGCCATTCATAAACACTTCGACGACTTTCACCTCATGCATTTCGTGATCCTCTCTTTCTTTTTTTCACCTCCTGCGTTTTCAACAGTTCGTCTATACTCTGGTAGGACTTCTTTGTAAACAAGTCCATGAAACTATCCATATCATCCAGGGTGAAAGCGCACAGAAGCAGATTACGAAACGTAATTTCTCCCGTATTTTCAAATTTACGGTAGGCATCGTACCCTACACCTGCCCGCTTGGCAAAAGCCCTTTGCGTCAGATTCCGTTCCAGTCTTCTTTCCCTGACCCTTTCTGCAATTTCTTTCAGGAGTGAATCGGGAGTGCGATCAATAATTGCTTTAATATCCACAATTAAACGAATATAATACTATTTAGTGTGTGTTTTTACACAATTACAAAGATAGGTATAATCATCGACACGTGCAAGTTTTATCACACCACACGTTGATAGGCTTGTATCGAAAGCATCTCTTTGGGGATGGACTTTTTGATGCCGTCGATCAGGATACGGGCGATGGAATGGCGGATAAAGTCCTTTCTGGTGACAAAAACGATCTCCCGCGTCGGCTTGGGTATGGCAAAAGGGCGAACCAGCTCTTTCTGTTCGTCGTTCAGCTGATGCACCGCCAACTCGGGGATGAACGTAATCCCGTTGCCACCCTCTACCATGCGCATAAAGGTCTCCATACTGCCCAACCGGTAGGCGCCCTGATGGAGCTTGACCTGTTCCATCTGGCAAAAACGCATCAACTGATCCCTGAAACAATGCCCCTCGTCCAACAGCCAGAGCCGCTCCCCGCTGATATCCGACGAACGGATCAGCTCGTTCTTGAAGATGGATTCGTTGCGGGCGACATACCCGAAGAATTGTTCGTAAAACAGCCTGTCGCCCTGCAATTGAGGCTCGGAGGGTTGGGAGGCGATGATGGCGGCGTCGATTTCACCGTTGGTCAGCGCGGTGAGCGTAGGCGTCGTCTTCATTTCCAGGATATGGATATCCAGCCCTTTATGCTTCTCCGTCAACTGCTGGAAGAAACGGGGAATCAGGTAGGGGGCGATCGTCGGCAAAACGGCCAAACGGAACGTACCCTTGATGGATAGCTCCTCCTCCGTAATGATATCCTTGATCAAAGAGGCCTGATACAACACCTTGCGTGCCTGTTCTATTACTTTACGTCCGGCGCGTGTGGGCTTGACAGGCTGCACGTTACGGTCGAAAAGCTTGATGCCCAATTCATCTTCCAGCTTCTGAATCATCATACTTAACGTCGGCTGCGTGACGCAACAATGCTCCGCCGCCTTTGCAAAATGGCGGAAAGTATCGACGGCCAGCACATATTCCAATTGTTGTATAGTCATAGGATCTTTGTTTATATAGATGTCATCATGCCAATCCGGTCGCTTCCAACCAGAGATTGGCCATTAATTGCCGCCCCGAGAGGTCGGGATGTACGCCGTCGTTCGCCCAGTAACGCGCCGGAGCCACCTTTACCGCCGCATCGAAGCCTGCCTGGAAAGGAACGAAGACAGCGTTGAATTCGTCGGCCAGCTTCCTGGCTATCCGGCGGTATTCGTCAAACATCGGGAACCATTTCACGTCTTCGATCGCCGAACCGTCTTTCAGCGCAAAAGGCTCGCAGATCACGAGCTGTATAGCGGGCAGTTTCTCTTTTGTATAGGCCAGCAGCGAACGGTAATCGTTTTCATACACCTCTGCCGTCCCCTTATAGCCTCCCGTCAGGGTATGCCAATAGTCGTTCACGCCGATCAGGATGCTCAATACGTCCGGATAGAGAGCCAACGTTTCCAGTTCCCAACGCTCGCGAAGCTGGTACACCTTGTTTCCGCTGATGCCGCGGTTGTAAATCTTCGGTTGCAGAGCGGCATGTTTGGCCAATAACTGGCTGGCGATGAACAGGCTGTACCCATTCCCCAGCATGGCTAACGAATTGCTGGCCGTATTTGCCTTGTCCCGCCCCGCATCCGTGATGGAATCGCCCTGCATGAGGATGACGGCATCTTTTTTCAACGTGATCTTTGGCGCCTGAACCGCTGTGTTTTCTTTGATCACAGCCTTTGCCAGTTCCGGCATCATCAGGGCTCCACCTGCCGCCAGCACACTTTTTTTCAGAAAATCTCTTCTTGAATCTTTCATGGGTATCCTTTTTATGTTGATTAGTTGGTTTTTCAACGATGAAATGGGCTTTTTTAGTTATATTCCCTGTAAAACTCCGCGACGGCTTCAATGCCTTTATCGAAGAAATCGAGCAGGAAGCTCTCGTTGGGAGAATGGATGGCATTCTGTTCCAGCCCGAAACCCATCAATACCGTCTTGATACCCAACACCTGCTCAAACGTGGAGATAATAGGAATACTCCCTCCGCGCCGCACAGCCAGCGGGGCCTTTCCGAACGCAATTCCCATCGCCTTTTCAGCGACCTTATACGCCGGAAGGTCAATGGGGCAAACATATCCCTGTCCGCCATGCGCCGGCGTCACTTTGATGTTCACCGATCCGGGCGCCGCCTTTGTCAAATAATCGATGAACAGCTGTGATATGGCGTGGTAATCCTGATGGGGTACCAGGCGACAGGAGACTTTGGCGTATGCTTTCGACGGCAACACCGTTTTACTTCCCTCCGCCGTATAACCGCCCCAGATGCCGCAGATATCAAACGATGGGCGGCAACTGTTCCGCTCCAGCGTCGAATAGCCTTTTTCACCCGCCAGGGCTTCCACCCCGATGGATGCTTTATATTTCGCTTCGTCAAAAGGAATACGGGAGATCATTTCCCGTTCGGCGGGAGAAACGTTTTCGACATCGTCGTAAAAGCCGGGGATCGTGATCCGCCCATCGGCATCGATCACATCGGCCAACAAGCGGCAAAGCACCTGGGCAGGATTAGCGACCGCTCCCCCAAAATGCCCGGAATGTAAATCCCTGTTCGGGCCGGTCACCTCCACGTTCCAATAGGCCAGCCCGCGCAGGCCGGTCGTCAGCGAGGGGATATCCGGGCTTACCATACTGGTGTCCGACACCAGGATGACGTCCGCTTTCAGTAATTCCTTATATTGTGTACAGAACGCTTCCAGGCTGGGCGAACCGATCTCTTCCTCCCCCTCCAGCAGGAACTTGACATTGCAACGCAGCAGATCCAGCTTCAACGCCGCCTCAAACCCTTTGACCTGTATCATCGCCTGTCCCTTGTCGTCATCCGCCCCGCGCGCCCAGATACGGCCGTCGCGTATCTCCGGCTCAAAGGGGTCGCTGTCCCACTTTTCCAGCGGCTCGGCAGGCATGACGTCGTAATGGGCGTAAACCAATACGGTCGGCGCACCGGGTGAAACAATTTTCTCACCATAGACGACGGGATTTCCCGCAGTCGGCATAACGACCGCCTTATCCGCCCCCGACGAAAGCAGGATCTTCACCCATTGCCGGGCGCAGGCGTCCATATCCTGCTTATGCTCCTGCTTGGCGCTGATGGAGGGGATACGTATAAGCGAAAACAACTCTTCCAGAAATCGTTCCCGATGTGTTTGAATGTACGTTTTGATGAACATAGTTCCTAACATTTTTAGTTTATAATACCGGACAAAGATAGAGAAACGAACGATGAAACCGTCTGTTTTTATTCGTAAACATTGATTTCATCGACCGTGGGGCAGGGTATCACAACCCGAAAGCCTCTACCAGGTCGTCCAACTGTTTGTCGCTCATCCCCTCAGGTTCATAGCCGGCCATACGGGCGCTGAAATAGATCTGGGCGGACTTGCTCAACGTATCAATTGCGTCGAAACATTCGATAATATCATTCCCGACAGCCAGTATGCCGTGCTTTTCCCAGAAAACCACATCATGCCGGTCTAACTGCCTGATCGTTGCGTGTGCCAACTCCAAGGTACCCGGAATTTCGTAGGGAACGATCCCGATGCCTTTCGGGACAATGATCCGGCACTCCGGTATCATGCTCCACAGCAAACGGGTAATGGTTTCCGACTGCATAAAAGGCTTACAATGCGTCATCCCGATCAAATCGGTAGGATGGGTATGCAGGACGACCCTGTTATCCCGTCCTGCACTGCGCAGGTAATGGTGCATCATCAGGTGTGAGGGCAGTTCGGACGTAGGGCTTACCGCCTGTTCGGCAATAATTTCGTACGATAGCCCGTCGCCGGCAATGCGGATAATAGAACCGTTGGCGAAAGGGTCTTGCGCCACATAGCGCATCCGTTTCCCCGTCCCGGTCACATAGAAGAGGTTTCCGGCAAGCGCCGTCATGGCTTCATATAAAGGTACGCGCGAGGAGAGTGCGGGTAACGCCTTTTCTTCCTCGCTCATCAGGCTTGTCAGGTTGACGGAGATATTCCCCCCGTTCCGTTCCGCCCATCCTTTCGTCCACAAATAACCGGCCACCTCTGCAATACGGCCGATCTCAGCCATCAGTTTGTCATTGCTCCTGATTGTCATATTTTGTTATTTCAAATTAACACGCACAAAAGTATATAATATTTCTCGTATATCAAGTCAGAATTTCCAGAATTTCCAGAATTGTTATTCCGGATGATTTGCTTTATCTTTGCTTCCGTATTTATACTAAACCAGGTTTATCAAAAAGGGAAATGACGGCGATTGCGTTTAGTAACGTGAAATAAATAACCTATAATGATTGCATTTACAATGATTAAATTTTGCAAGGCTTACATCCCGTTAGGGATGTATCGCTCGGTAGAATGGAATGCGCCTCTCCAATCCCTTGCATCCTGTTAAGGATGCATCCCTGACAGGATGCAGAAACAGCGGTGGCATCTTTTTTCTACCGAGCGAGGCATTCCTAACGGAATGCCGTTCGGTAAATGCAGACCATTACAAGTTAT
>JAISRY010000055.1 GCA_031273385.1 Tannerellaceae bacterium
ACCCGCCTGCCCTTTCGATCGGAGGTGTCTCCACTCGCTGCGCTCGGTCGACATGACGTTCTCCCGCTCGGTCCCCCTAACGGGATTGCTATCGCCGTCATTTTCCTTTTTGATAAACCTGGTTTATTGGGTGCTTATAATGACGACGAATTACAATCACCTCGAAAAGAGCGGAATAATTAAGGCTGAAAGCCTTGTGAGCATGACAGGGTGCATACTTTCCCGAAAGAGTATGCATACTTTTCCGAAAGAGTATGCATACTCTTTGGAAAGAGGGTGCATACTCTGGATTGCCGACGCTTATAATGACGACGAATTGCAATCTCCTGAAAATCAAATAGTATCCGTCATTGCGAACGCAGTGAAGCAATCCAGGAGTGCGACACATAGACACACCTCTGGATTGCTTCACTGCGTTCGCAATGACGGGTACTATTTGATTATAATCGGCTGAAAATCACGCAATCGCCGTTATTTCCCTTTTTGATAAACGCTGCTTATGAATAGTAAAACTCTTTCAGCTCTCTTTGTAGTACCTGGCGGGCAAAGAAGATACGGCTTTTTACCGTGCCTATCGGGATATTGAGCATGGTCGCTATTTCCTGGTATTTGTACCCGCTTAGGTACATGGAAAAAGGTAGCTTCAGTTCATCGCTGAGATGGTTGATCGCTATGGTGATTTCCTGTGTGTGGCAATCACCGTCGGGCGATATAAAGCCCGATTCACTGACGATATCCAGATTGTACAAGTCGGCGCCCTGATCGATCACACTTTGTACGCGGACTACTTTATGGTAGTTGTTGATAAAAATGTGACGCATCACGGTCAGTACCCAGCCCTTGAAGTTAATATTGTCTACAAACTTATCCTGACTGTCCAACACTTTTAGCGTCGTCTCCTGTAACAGATCTTGAGCATCGTCCCGGTTTGAGGTAAGCATTAAAGCAAAATGTAACATATTCTCCTGCAAACCAAGCAAGTTTTTTTGAAATTGCACAGTATTCATAAATCTAAGAGTTTTTTTCTTTAAAACCATCATAAATATAGGAAATGGAAATAAAGATAAAAGGTTGTTTAATTTACCTTAATATGGAAAATAGTATCTTTAAGCTTTTGACCCGTTTTTGAAAGTTTGTGGATGTTATTTACAAGTAGGAGAATGGAAAAAAGATAGATATAACAACTTAAAATACATAATATACAACAGGCGATTGAAATATTATGCCTACTTTTGTGGCATATCCAAAATTGAATGACTACAGTTGATGTTAAGTAAAGAAAAACGGAAGGGGCATGGCTTCATTTTAGTTGCAAATGTATTATTTGCCGTCAATATGCCGATATCCAAATACCTGCTCCCTTCCCACGTCACTCCGGAGGCGTTGACGATCATGCGAATGGCATTCGCATGTGTGATGTTCTGGATCACCTCCCTGTTTATGAAGCAGGAAAAGGTGCCGCTGAAAGATTTGGGGTTGCTCTTCCTGTGCGGTATGTGCGGCATTGCGTTTAATCAGAGCCTGTTTATCATCGGGCTGAACCGGACATCCCCGGTGGATGCTTCGATTATAGCCACTACGGGGCCGATATTCGTCATGTTGCTGGCCGCCGTGATTCTGAAAGAGCCGATTACGCGGATGAAGACGTTCGGCGTATTGATGGGCGTAGCCGGCGGTACGTCGCTGATCCTTTCGTCGGCGCAGGCGGGCGGGGGGCAGAGCGGCAGTATGGACGGCGATTTGCTGATCGTGACGAGCGGGTTTATTTACTCCATTTATGTCGTGCTTTCCAAGCCTTTAAGCGTGCGCTATTCGTCGGTGACGATCATGAAGTGGATGTTCCTGTTCTCGACGGTCGTTTTGCTGCCATTTACCTATACCTTTGTATTGGAGAGTCCTGCCCTATACCCGGGGCATAGCGGGTGGGAGGTCTCCGGCGGCCTGTTCTACGTCCTTTTCGGGGCGACGTTTATCCCCTACCTTTTGATTCCCATGTCTTTGAGGCGAATACGCCCGACTACGGTCAGCATGTACAATTATATCCAGCCCATCGTGGCCTCCTTTATTGCGGTGATCGTCGGGCAAGACCGCTTTACGGTCGGGAAGTGCCTTTCGGCGGCGGTGGTGTTCCTGGGCGTATACCTGGTTACGCAAAGTAAGAGCCGCGAGGATGTAGAGCGGGAGAGAATGAAAGAAAAATGATGTTTTTCCGTTCATTTTCTTGCCATTTGGAAAATAATGCGTAATATTGCTCCCTATAAACCCAAAAACGTAAAACAGGGGAAAAGATGATTCATATACTATTTGCATATTTTACATGGGCTTTGACGGCAACCTCTTGAGAGAGGTAGAATCATTTTTTTAAAATTAAATCCGTATCCGATGAAAGTATTGAAGTTCGGCGGGACATCCGTAGGTTCCGTGAATAGTATTTTAAATGTAAAGAGAATTGTAGAGGCTATTGATGAGCCCATCGTTGTCGTCGTGTCCGCATTGGGCGGCATTACCGACAGGTTATTGACTACGGCGGCCATGGCCTCGAAAGGAGATATCGCCTACCAAAAGGAGCTGTCGGGGATCGTCGCCCGCCATTTTGATATCATAGAGGGTGTGATCGCCGACCAGGCCGGGCGGGAAGAGGTCAGGCGGCAGGTGGCCGGCCTGCTGGACGAGTTGTCCAATATCTTCAAAGGCGTATACCTGATTAACGACCTGTCGCCCAAAACCTCCGACGCCATCGTCAGTTACGGCGAACGGATATCTTCCCTGATCCTCTCCCATGTGCTAGGGGATGCGCGGTTGTTCGATTCGCGCAAGCTGATCAAGACGGTGAAGCAGTTCAATAAGCATATCGTTGATTTCGAGTTGACGAACAAGCTGATCCGGGAGGCCTTTACCCCGCTTCCCAAGGTCTCTTTAGCCCCCGGCTTTATCTCGTCGAGCAAGGAGAACGGGGAGGTGACCAATCTCGGACGCGGCGGCTCGGATTATACGGCCGCTATCCTGGCGGCTGCCCTGGATGCCTCTATCCTGGAGATATGGACGGACGTCGACGGGTTTATGACGGCTGACCCCAAGGTGATCAGTTCGGCGTATGTGATCGACCGCCTGACCTTTACGGAGGCCATGGAGTTGTGCAACTTCGGGGCGAAGGTGATCTATCCGCCTACGATCTATCCTGTGTACCACAAGAATATACCGATCCGCATCCGCAATACGTTCAACCCCGACGCGCCGGGGACATATATCTCCAGGGAGCGCAAACCGGAATCCGGCAAGTCCATGATTAAGGGGATATCCTCCATTAACGATACCTGTTTGATCACCGTACAGGGGTTGGGTATGGTCGGCGTTATCGGGGTGAATTACCGGATATTCAAGATTCTGGCGAAAAACGGGATCAGCGTCTTTATGGTTTCCCAGGCCAGTTCCGAAAACAATACGACCTTTGCTGTCCGTAATGCCGATGCCGCCCTGGCGGTGGATGTGCTGAACGAAGAGTTCGCCCTGGAGCGGGCGCAGGGCGAGATCAACGATATGACGGCCGAGATGAACCTGGCGACCGTCGCTATCGTAGGCGAAAACATGAAACGTACGCCCGGCATCGCCGGTAAGCTGTTCGGCACGTTGGGGCGCGCAGGTATCAGTGTGATCGCCTGCGCCCAGGGTGCTTCGGAGACCAATATCTCTTTCGTCATCAAGCTCAAATACCTGCGCAAGGCGTTGAACTCGATCCACGACTCCTTTTTTCTGTCCGAATACAAAGTGCTGAACCTCTTTATTGCCGGCGTCGGTACGGTGGGGGGGAAGCTGTTGGAGCAGATACGCAGCCAGCACGTGACGCTGATGGAGCAAAACAGCCTCAAGCTGCGTGTCGTAGGGGTGGCCAATTCGCAGCGGGCGCTTCTTTCCCGCGAGGGGCTGACGCTGGATACCTGTATCCATGAGTTGCGGACAAACGGGGAGCCCAGTTCGCCGGAACATTTGTGCGAAGAGATCCTGAAGATGAATATCTTTAACTCCGTCTTTGTCGACTGTACCGCCAGTCCCGAAATAGCGGCGATCTACGAGGCGCTGCTGAAGAACAACATATCGGTGGTTGCCGCCAACAAGCTCGCCGCCTCTTCGCCCTACGGCAATTACCTCAAACTGAAAGAGACCGCCCGCCAGCGGGGGATCAAATTCCTGTTTGAAACCAACGTCGGCGCAGGGCTTCCGATCATCAATACGATGAACGACCTGATCAATAGCGGCGACCATATACTGAAACTGGAAGCCGTTCTGTCGGGGAGCCTCAATTTCATCTTCAATACACTCAGCGCGGATATCCCGCTGAGTAAAGCCATTATGATGGCGAAAGAGGCGCACTATGCCGAACCCGACCCCCGCATCGACCTGAGCGGTAAGGATGTGATCCGCAAACTGGTGATCCTGGCGCGCGAGGCCGGTTACAAGGTGGAGCAGGAGGATGTCAGGTGCGACCGGATTATTCCCGAAAAGTACTTCGAGGGATCGCTGGAAGATTTCTGGAACAACATCAAGGCGCTGGACGCCGAGTTCGAGGCCAAACGGCAACGGGTCGAGGCGGAAGAGAAACGGATCCGCCTGGTGGCAAGAATGGAAAAGGGCGTATGCGAGATCGGTTTGCAGGAGGTCGACAGGCATCATCCCTTTTACGAACTGGAGGGGAGCAACAATATCATCATGATTTATACCGAGCGGTACTACGACTATCCCATGATGATCAAAGGCTACGGGGCGGGAGAAGATGTGACCGCCGCAGGTGTATTTTCCGACATCATTTCAATAGCCAATATCAGATGAAAGCAATCATTATCCTGGGAGACGGCATGGCCGACGAGCCGATAGAGGCATTGGGCGGAAAGACGCCGCTGCAATATGCGCATACCCCGTATATGGACGAACTGGCCCGGCTGGGCGTTACGGGACGGATGAAGACCGTACCCGACGGCTTCCACCCGGGCAGCGAAGTGGCTAACCTGGCCGTTCTGGGATACGATTTGCCCCGCGTCTACGAGGGGCGCGGCGTGTTGGAAGCCGCCAGTATGGGCGTGACCCTGCAGGGAGGCGAAATGGCGCTGCGCTGCAACCTGGTCTGCCTGGAAAAAGGGCTGCTGAAGAACCATTCCGCCGGACATATCTCCACCGGAGAGGCGAACGAACTGATCCGCTACCTCAACGTAGAGCTGGGATCCGAACAGGTCGCTTTCCATGCCGGCGTATCATACCGCCATCTCCTGGTACTGAAAAAGGGGGACAAACGGCTGAAATGTACGCCGCCCCACGATGTACCCCTACAGCCTTTCTTTCCCCTGATGGTCAAACCCTCGGCGAAGGAGGCGCGGGACACGGCGTCGCTATTGAACGGCCTGATCCTGAGATCGCAACAGTTGCTAAAGGATCATCCGGTGAACATCAAGCGGATGGCTGCCGGTTTAGACCCGGCGAACAGCATCTGGCCATGGTCGCCCGGCTACCGTCCGGCCATGCAGACCATGCAGGAGATGTATGGCGTGGCGAAAGGGGCGGTGATCTCCGCCGTCGACCTGATCCGCGGCATCGGCGTATATGCCGGGCTGGAGGTGATCCCCGTCGAGGGCGCTACCGGATTGTATGATACCAATTACGAGGGAAAAGCCCGGGCGGCGCTGGCGGCGTTGGAGACGAACGACTTCGTCTACCTCCATATCGAAGCCAGCGACGAAGCCGGCCATGAGGGTAACGTGCAACTCAAAATAAAAACCATCGAGTATCTGGACTCCCGCGTCGTGCGTATCATCTACGAAACGCTGCAATCGCGCGACGAGCCTGTGGCGATCGGCCTGCTGCCCGACCACCCTACGCCCTGTTCGATCCGCACGCATACCGACGCTCCCGTCCCTTTCCTGATCTATAAGCCCGGACAGCAAGCCGATGATGTCGCCTTTTTTGATGAATATTCGGTAGAAAAGGGTACCTTTGGCGTTTTGGAGGGAAATCAATTCATAAAAGCGTTAATAGAGTCATGAAATATTACAGTACGAACAAACAGGAACCCCTCGTTTCGTTGAAGAAAGCCGTCATCAAAGGGTTGGCCGGAGACAGGGGATTGTATATGCCCGAAAATGTCGACCTGCTCAAGGACTTTGTGATCGGGGAGATGAAGAACATGACGCTTCAGGAGATCGCAAACGTCGTCTCCCTGGCCTTGTTCGGCGATGATATCAACCCTGATACATTGAACGAAATCGTCAACGACACCCTTTCGTTCGACATACCCGTCGTACCTGTTCATGACCGGATCTACAGCCTGGAGCTTTTCCATGGCCCGACGCTGGCGTTCAAGGATGTCGGCGCACGGTTTATGGCGCGTCTGCTTGGCCACTTTATCGACAACGAGGGGGTGAAGGATGTGAATGTCCTGGTGGCTACCTCCGGCGATACGGGAAGCGCCGTCGCCAACGGATTCCTTGGCGTGGAGGGGATCCGGGTCTATATCCTCTACCCGAAAGGCAAGGTCAGCGCCATACAGGAATGTCAGTTCACGACGCTGGGACAAAACATTGTCGCCCTCGAAGTCGACGGTACGTTCGACGACTGCCAGGCACTGGTCAAGTCCGCATTTATGGACGAAGAGATCAACGCCCACCTGAAACTGACGTCGGCCAATTCGATCAACATCGCCCGCTTCCTCCCGCAATCGTTCTACTATTTCTACGCCTACGCGCAGTTGGACAAAGCAGGCTGTGCCGACCAACTGGTCATCAGCGTCCCCAGCGGCAACTTCGGGAATCTCACCGCCGGACTGTTCGCCTACTGGATGGGGCTTCCCGTCAAGCGTTTTATCGCCGCCAACAACCGCAACGACGTCTTCTACAACTACCTGCAAACAGGCCTTTATACCCCCCAACCCTCCGTCACGACGCTGGCAAACGCCATGGACGTAGGCGACCCGAGCAACTTTGCCCGTATCACAGACCTGTTCAGCATCTACCCCGACCCCTATAAAGCGATAAAAAAGGTGATTTCCGGCTACCGCTTCACCGACGAAGAGATAGCCGCCGTCATGCGTTCCGTCTATGAACGGTACGGCTACATCTTAGACCCTCACGGCGCATGCGGCTACCAGGCGCTAATCGCAGATAGCCTGACAGACGGCGAAACCGGCCTCTTCCTCGAAACCGCCCACCCCGCCAAATTCAAACCCATCGTCGACGACATCCTGCACGCCGACATCGAAATCCCCCCCAAACTCCAACACTTCATGAACGGCAAAAAACAAACCGTCGAACTAAACAAAGACTTCCCCGCTTTCAAAACCTACCTGCTGGGACAATAAACTTT
>JAISRY010000248.1 GCA_031273385.1 Tannerellaceae bacterium
ATTTGTTAGCTCCTCTGGATTGCTTCACTGCGTTCGCAATGACGGTACTCACTGACGGGTAAATGATTGGGAATGAAAGTAGTACCCGTCATTGCGAACGCAGTGAAGCAATCCAGAAAGACACAACAAGCAGTATTTTTTCAGATCAAACTTAAACGTTCAACAGTCATTTTCCCGGCTATCCGTAACGGAAAGGGTAGGGGAGTGATACTAAACAAATTACATGATGAAAAATAAGAGAACAAGTCGTAAGACACGAAATAGTCCGTTCTTTATGGTTCGTTGGGTACCGGCGTTGGCGGCGGCAGCTTTGTTGCTGACGGGCTGTATGCTGGATGAGACGACCATTTATGAGGGCGAAACCGGCGATGTGCCGGTGCAGTTCAATGCCGGTATCGGTATTGAGACACGAGTAAACCAGGCAGGGGATCAATGGGAGGCCACCGACACGATCGGGGTGTATATGATAAAGGCAGGCACCGTGCTGGGCGACTCGGCAATCCGCGAAAACGCGAAGAACAAGCCTTATATCATATCGAGCGGGGCAGGAACGAACACCGCCACTTTCGTTACGGCGAGCGACACAACCTATTATCCGAACGGGGAAGATGTGAATTTTATCGCCTACTATCCCTATTCGCCTCAAGGCGCCGTAGTATCCTCTGATTACAAATACACGATCGACATCGGCGACCAGAGTAACCCGCCTCGCCTCGACCTGCTGTACAGCAACGACAAGGCGGTCTATAACAGCAAGAATCACAATGCATCCCTGCCTTTCGAACACCTGATGACACGAGTCGTTTTCGACGCCCTGAGGGCAGGCGGCAGCAATGCTTCGCTGGCCGGTTTGCAGTTGGTAATAGAAAATGTAAACACCTCGACCGCGTTCAATCTATCGAACGGAACGCCTGCCACAGATGGCGCCGGTCAGGGCAAAATAACCCCGTTGAACCGTTATGCGTCAAACGATTCGGTGCGTATGGAGGCTACGTTGATCCCCATAGCTGATGCAAGCGGCGTCCGCCTCTCGTTCCTGCTTAACAACAAGGCTTACAAAGCCGCGCTTCCGTCAACGACCACCGGCAACGCCCTGCAAAAGGGAAAACGTTATACCTATAAAGTACTCTTCGACGAAGCGGAGGTCACGCTGGAGGGTCACCTCTCCCCCTGGAGCGAAGAACCTGGCGACACCATCATCCCGACGCCCGAACCCTATTCGGCGACCATTCAGATAGAGGGATTTACGGGTCAAATAACGGTGACGTATGCCTCCGACAACCAGGAAACGTTTACCCTCGATGCAGAGGGCAAAGCCCATATCAGCTACGATCGTACCGGCGAATGGATAAAAAGCCTGACACTCGGCGCATCGGCTACTCCCATATTGATTGGTTGCAAGGCCGGAGATAACCTGCTCCTGTCGCTAAAAGTAGATAACGGTAATCCCCAGCTTCGCGACGCAGTAGACGGCTATATCCCAATCGGCAGCTACGCCGAATTTAAACTAATCGCTCAAAGCGCCAATCTTAGCAAGAAATACAAACAGAAAAACGCTATCGACCTGCTTAATGAAAACTGGACGCCGATAGGTACTGAAGCCTCTCCATTCACCGGCGAATACAACGGAGGGGAATATGACATCATGAACTTGAAGATAGAGGGAACCGCAAATAATGTTGGTCTTTTTGGATATATAAATAACGCCACGCTTCGTAATATCCATCTTGTCTCCGGCACGGTAAACGGTGTAAATTATATTGGCGGTATCTGTGGAGTGGCCGTTGGAAACACTTTCATCACCAACTCTCATTCCGGTGTTGTAGTAGTGGGGGGTGGTATGATTGGCGGTATCTGTGGGTCTGCCAATGGTGTTGTTACAATCACCTCCTGCCGCAATACAGGAAATTTGAATGGCGCGAGAACAGGCACTCCTCCTGATGGTACCTACATTGGCGGCATTATTGGAGCTCTTGCTGGAACAACAACTAAAATCAAAGACTGCGACAACAGTGGGGAAATAGAAGGCTACAGTTATACCGGCGGCATTGCAGGAGGAAGTACGGCAACTTCAGTCGAGGTTACCGCTTGTCGTAACAGCGGCTCAATAAAAAACACAGGAGGCGGTATTTCCGGTGGTATTGTGGGGTCACCTCAAACTAATGGCCCGATCGTCATCGTTACTGCCTGCTATAATACTGGTGCTGTGAACCATGGTGGCAGCGTCAGCTACGTTGGAGGTGTTATAGGGCATTGGGGCACCGGTTGCATCCTCACTTCCTGCTACAATACGGGAACGGTAACAGGCAGTAATGTTAATCTCATCGGTCATATCTGCGGGAATAACTCAGGAACGATTACCTCCTGCTATTGGACAAAGGGCAGTAGCACCGCCACCAAAGGCGTGGGTACCGGCACCGGTACCAGCGACACAAAAGAATTTAGCGCCACCGCGTGGCCTACCGCTTCCGAATCCGGTTGGGGCATAGGCAACGATAGCGGGGCGAATACATATTGGAAATCACTTGGCGGGTGGAATGAGGGTACGCCTCAGTATCCGACCTTGTGGTGGGAATGAAATTTTTTAATCATTTTTTAATCGTTATTTTATTCATAAGTGTGAATTTCGCGCCGGAGATACCCCGTGAGGGGGAGTCCGGCGCATGTTTTTGTGATTCTAAGAAGCTTAAGAGATTTAAGAAGCTTAAGGGGCTTAAGAAGCTTTTGGAAATGGGGGATTTATGAGGGGGGAGCTTAAGGGGCTTAGGAAGCTTTTAGGGGTGCGCGGATTACATCTTATTAAAGACGGGATTAAAACTGGTCATTATATCCCGTTAATTCCTTACATTTGCAGCAAATTTTGCAAACATGACTGATCAACATCATGATACGATACTGGAAAGCATTGACTGTCCGGAGGATTTGCGGAGACTGCCTGCCGGTCAATTGAAGCAGGTGTGTGAAGAGTTGCGGCGGTATATTATTGATATTCTTTCTGTAAATCCGGGGCATCTGGCGGCCAGCTTGGGGACTGTAGAGCTGACGGTTGCGCTTCACCGTGTTTTTCATACGCCTTACGACCGCATCGTTTGGGACGTAGGGCACCAGGCCTACGGGCATAAGATACTGACAGGGCGCAGGGAGGCCTTTCCTACGCTGCGCAAATTTAAGGGGATCAGCGGTTTTCCTAAACCGGAAGAGAGCGAGTATGATGCCTTTATTGCCGGACATGCCTCCACTTCGATTTCAGCCGCTTTGGGGATGTCGGTCGCTTCGGCGTTGAAAAACGAAAGCGACCGCCAGGTGATTGCCGTGATCGGCGACGGCGCGATGACGGGCGGCCTGGCCTTTGAGGGGCTGAATAATGCGTCGATTAATCCGAACAACCTGCTGATTATCTTGAACGACAACAATATGGCGATCGACGACTGTGTGGGCGGCTTGAGCCAGTACCTGGTGCAGATCACGACCAGCCAGGCCTATAACAAGATGCGGTATGACCTCTATCGCGGTTTGAAGAGGATGAAACTGATTACCGACAACCGCCGCGGGATTATCCTCCGTTTCAACAATAGCCTGAAAGCCCTGCTTACGCGGCAGCATAACCTGTTCGAGGGGTTCAGTATCCGCTATTTCGGCCCTGTCGACGGGCACGACGTCGATCACCTGGTCAAGGTCTTGCATGACATCAAAGACATGCAGGGGCCTAAGCTCCTGCATATTAAGACACAGAAAGGGAAAGGGTTCAAGCCGGCGGAAGAGTCGGCTACCGAGTGGCATGCGCCGGGGCGGTTCGATAAGGAGACCGGCATACGTATCCAGCCCGAAACCCTGGACGCGCCGCAGCTGTACCAGGATGTGTTCGGGCATACGCTGGTGGAGCTTGCCGCTGCCGATGAGCGTATCGTCGGCGTCACGCCGGCCATGCCGACGGGCTGTTCGATGACCTTTATGATGAAAGAATTTCCCGCGCGGACGTTTGACGTCGGTATCGCCGAGGGTCATGCGGTGACCTTTTCCGCAGGGATGGCCAAAGAGGGGCTGATCCCGTTTTGTAATGTCTATTCCACCTTTATGCAGCGGGCGTACGACAATGTGATCCATGATGCGGCTCTTCAGAAGCTGCATATCGTGTTTTGCCTCGACCGTGCCGGCCTGGTGGGGGAAGACGGCGCGACGCATCATGGCGTTTTCGACCTGGCCTACCTGCGCCCCATCCCCAACCTGACGATCGCCTCCCCGCTGAACGAATGGGATCTGAGGAACCTGATGTATACGGGGTATAAGGAGGCGGAGAGAGGGCCTTTCGTGATTCGTTATCCCAAGGGCAAGGGGGAAAAGAAAGACTGGCGCAATGCGCTGCAACTCCTGCCGGTAGGGAAAGGGCGGATGCTCAGGGAGGGAAAAGATATGGCCGTCCTCTCTATCGGCCCGATCGGAAATGAAGTGATCAAGGCTATCGACAGGGTGGAGGAATCCCGCGCCGCGTCGATCGCCCATTACGATATGATTTATCTCAAGCCGTTGGATGAGGAGCTTTTGCACGTGGTGGGCAGGCGGTTCAGCCGGATCGTCACGGTGGAAAACGGCGTGATAAAGGGAGGGCTGGGAAGCGCCGTCCTTGAGTTTATGGCGGATCATGGCTACAGGCCGTTCGTAAAACGGGTGGGTGTGCCCGACCGCTTTGTCGAGCATGGTTCCATCCCCGAACTGACACATCTTTGCGGGACGGATGCGGACGGGATAGCCGATGCGATAAGGAATTGTCTGGAATATGTTTAGCGTAGATTAAGGTATGAAAATCGTTATAGCCGGAGCCGGCGAAGTAGGGACGCACCTGGCGAAGATGCTGGCACACGAAAAACAGGACATCGTCTTGATGGATCCGAATGAGGAGCGGTTGCATTTTTCCACGTCGGGGGCGGAGATCCTGCCGTTGACAGGCAACCCCACCTCGCTGCGCGACCTGATGGAGGCGGGGGTGAAGAATGCCGACCTCTTCGTCAGCGTCACCCCCGAAGAGACGGCGAATATCACCGCCTGTATGCTGGCCGCCAATCTGGGGGCGCATAAAACGCTGGCGCGGATCAATAATTATGAGTACCTGTTGCCGAAGAACAGGGAGCTGTTCGAAAAGCTGGGGATCGGCTCGATGATCTACCCCGAAATGCTGGCGGCGGAAGAGATCGTGACGGCCATCCGCCGTCCGTGGACGCGCCAGTATTGGGAGCTGTTCGACGGCGCGCTGATCCTGATCGGCGTCAAGGTACGCAACAATTCGCAGTTGGTGGACACGCAGCTTTCCGACCTCATGCAGACCAATAAGCTGTACCATATCGTAGCCATTAAACGGCGGAACGAAACGATTATCCCGCGCGGCTCCGACCGTGTCGAGTCGGGGGATATCCTCTTCTTTACCACCACCAAGGAGCATGTCAAAGATGTGCAGCTCCATGCCGGGAAGACCGACCCGGAGGTGAAGAAAATCATCATCATGGGGGGGAGCCGTATCGCTATCCGCGCCTGCGAATACCTGCCGGGGCATGTGCGCGTCAAGGTGATCGAGATGAACAAGGAGAAGAGCCACCGCATCGCCGAGGTGGTGCCGGGTAATGTGTTGATCATTAATGGCGACGGGCGGGATCTGGATCTGCTCGTACAGGAGGGGATCAAGGATGCCCAGGCGTTTGTGGCGCTGTCGGAAAATTCCAGTACCAATATCCTGGCTTGCCTGGCGGCGAAGCGTTTCGGCGTGGTCAAAACGATCGCCAAGATCGAGAACCTGGATTATATCCCGCTGGCGGAGAGTATGGATATCGGCTCGGTGATCAACAAGAAGCTGATTGCGGCCAGCCATATTTACCAATTCCTGTTGGATGCCGACGTGTCGAACGTCAAATGCCTGGCCTTTGCCAATGCCGACGTGGCGGAGCTTGTCGCACGCCCCCACTCCAAAATCACCAAGAAGCAGGTAAAGGACTTGCACCTCCCGAAAGACATGACGCTGGGCGGGCTGATCCGCGAGGGCAAACCGATGATGATCAAGGGGGATACCCAGATCCAGGCCTACGACAACGTCGTGGTCTTCTGCCTGGATACGGCGATGCGCAAACTGGAAGACTATTTCAACTGAAGATGCTGAATATATTGAATATACGGTTTGTCGTGAAGATGCTGGGGGCGATGTTTCTCCTCGAGACGTTCTTTATGCTGATCGCCGCCGCCGTCGCTTTTGCCTACGGGGGCGACGACGCCTGGCCGCTGCTGGCCTCCTCGGGCATCCTGTTCGGTACGGGGCTTTTGTTTTACCTCTCCGGCATGAAAGCGAACGAGTATGCGGCAGGCCGCCGCGAGGGGATGCTGATCGTGACGCTGACATGGGCGCTGCTCTCCCTGCTGGGGATGCTGCCGTTCTACCTGAGCGGGTATATCGCGACGGTGACGGATGCCTATTTCGAGACGATGTCGGGCTTTACGACTACGGGCGCCAGTATCCTGACGGATGTCGAGGCGTTGCCCGAGGGGTTGTTGCTTTGGCGAAGCCTTCTCCAGTGGCAGGGCGGCATCGGGGTGGTGGTCTTTACGGTCGCCCTGCTGCCTATCTTTGGCGGCGGCGCGTCGCAGATGTTCGATGCGGAGACGCCCGGTATTACGCACGAACGGTTCCGTCCCCGCGTGACGCAGGTGGCCAAACGGCTCTGGGGGGTCTACCTCTTTCTTACCCTTGTGCTGTTCGGGCTTCTCTGGGCTGGGCCGATGGACGTTTTCGACGCCTTGAACCATGCGCTGACGACGGTTTCGACGGGCGGCTATTCGACAAAAAACGCCTCCATTGCCTACTGGGACTCTTCGTATACGGAGTATGTGGTTATGCTCTTTATGTTTGTCGGTTCGGTGAGTATGGCGCTGCTCTATTTTTGCTTTAACGGCAATCCGAAGAAACTGTTTCACGACGAGGAGTTGAGGTGGTTCTTTTTTATCACCCTGTTCGTGATCGCCATCACGATGGCCTGGCTGTTGTGGGGCGGGTTTGTCGGCGGTGTGGAGCAGGCTTTCCGGACGGCGGCTTTCCAGGTCGTCTCGCTCATCTCCTCCTGCGGGTTCGGTACGGTGGACTATATCCCGTGGGGGCCGTTTTTCTGGCTGATCGCGCTGACGATTATGTTTGTCGGCGGTTGTGCCGGCTCGACGAGCGGCGGGCTGAAGATGGGGCGTTTCGTTATCCTCAGCAAAAACCTCTCCAATGTATTGCTGAAGCAGACGCACCCGAACGCCGTCTTGCCGGTGCGCATGAACGGGCATGTCGTCTCGTCCGAGGCCGTACATCGTATTCTGGCTTTCGCCTTTATCTATATCGCCCTGATTCCGGCTACGTGCCTGATCCTCATGCTCGACGGCATCGGCTTTGAGGAGTCTGTCGGGGCTGCCGTCTCTGCGATCAGCAACATCGGGCCGGCTCTTGGCGAGCTGGGGCCTGCGGGTAATTATGCCGCCATACCCGACCTCTCCAAATGGGTACTTTCGTTTATGATGATGGTAGGACGTTTGGAGATTTTCACCGTATTGACTATCTTGCTGCCCGGTTTCTGGAAACAATAATGAATAAGACACCGTAAATGAAATGATTATGATGCAAATGAACAAATTCGCCTTTCCCTTTTTCTTCGTGTTTATGTTGAGTATGGTTAGTGATATGAAAGCGGAGCCTCAGGATAAAAACCCCCTTTTCCAACGGTATGCCGAAACGTACGGCGACCTGGCCGTCATGCATCAGCGAAAATACCGTATACCGGCCAGTATCACATTGGCGCAGGGAATGTTGGAGTCGGGAGCGGGACAAAGCGTACTGGCGCGTAAGGCGAATAATCATTTCGGGATCAAGTGTCACGAATGGACGGGCGAAAGGATCTACCATGACGACGATTTGCGCGGGGAGTGTTTCCGTAAATATAAAACGGTAGACGAATCGTTTGACGACCATTCCCGTTTCCTGACCGGACGCCATTACTATACCAGCCTGTTCCTGTTGAAAATTGACGATTACAAAGCCTGGGCAAGAGGCCTGCAACAGTGCGGGTATGCGACGGATAAGGGGTATGCCGACAAGCTGATCAGGCTGATCGAAGAGTATGAACTGTACCGCTACGATACGGAAAAAAGCAGCAAACAGCTCTCCCCCAAAAAGAAAGAGGCCAAACCGGCATCCCGCCGTCCTATCCCGGACGCTCCGGAAACGGTGGAGCGGAAGACGGATATGATGAACGAATTGGTTTTTGTATATGCCCTTGAGAATGATACGTATGCCCGGATCGCCCGCGAACTTGGCTTTGGCGTGGATGAGCTGATGAAGTTTAATGAAGCATACGGGGAGGATCCCTCATTGGAAAAAGGGGATATTGTCTACCTGGAGAAGAAAAAGAAAAAAGCCTCCAAACCCTATTATGACCATGTCGTACAGTCGGGCGAATCCATGTACAGCATTGCCCAACGCTACGGCATACAGATAAGGAGCCTGTATAAAATCAATAAAAAACGCCCGGGATATGTCCCCCTTGTGGGCGATGTACTCCGACTCAGGTAATAGGATTTCCCGCCTCTCTTTTTTGATATTATATAATTGTTTAACACAAATAATCAAAACCTATTCGTGCTTATTTTATATATTTGCAAACAGGGTATCTCTGTATATTTGTTAAATAGGATGTTGAATAGATGTAACTAACCGTATTGCAAATGGATATGTATTAATTAAGATAAAATAACGAACAGCATGAACTATTTTAATGTAAGGCTTAATGCTATACCCATCTTACTGATGACCGTCACAACCCTTTTCAATGCCAGATTGAATGCACAAGTGACTATTGGCATGGACGAAGCGCCTAAAAAAGCTGCCCTTTTGCAGCTCAAGGACGTGTCGGCTACCCAATACACTAAAAATGCAACCGCGACCACCGGCGGCCTGCTCCTCCCCAGGGTGGAGCTGACCAGTCTAACCAGTTTTACACTTCCGCTATCTCCAGCTCCATCGGACGACGAAAAGGAAGACCATACCGGCCTTTTGGTCTATAACTTAACGGAGGATGCAAACGAGCATCTTGAAAAGGGGATCTACCAATGGGATGGTAGCCAATGGAAAGTACTGAGCAAGGTAACGAAAACAGAGGGCGCTACCGTACGAAAAGTGATCTACCGGGGAACTGCGCCTGACGAGAATCAAGTCGTTAATGTGGGGATTTTTGAATTTAGGATAGACAATAGCGCCATCTCCCAATTCCGGAGAGTATCCGGTGCAGGTGCCGCAACACACTATTGGCAGGTGGGCAAATTTTCGGATAGCAACCTTAACGCTGAGAATACGGATTGGAATAATTCCAGTTATTCTTTTGACTTGGAAAGTAAAGAAAATATGGTAGACGGCGTCTGGGAGAATTGCAAAGGAAATGCGATGGGCAATACGGAAAGAAATGAGGTCTGGTTAGCGGATTTGGAGAATGACAACATGTACCATGTCCTGTTTATGATTTTAGGAGAGAGCAGCGGAACTAAAACGTATCTGATCGTTGCCCAGAAATATTAATTGATAAAAAAGTTGAACAATGAAAACAGCTATACAGAGAAAATCCTCGTACATTCTTTTCGCACTCCTGCTTGCTGCCGGATTACAGGCGCAGGTCGTTATCGGCTCTTCGGGGGATCCCGAACGGGCTGCTTTATTGCAACTCAAAGATACCGAAGCCACTTCTATAGGCGGGGTAACGGCTACCACAGGCGGACTGCTGCTTCCCCGCGTCAGCTTACGCAATGCATCGGATATAACGGTCATCTCGGGTGTAACCACCGCTAAAGAAGTGGCGCTTACCGGCCTTTTGGTCTATAATGTGAATACGTCGGGAGAGCTGGATGAGGGCATCTACGAATGGAACGGCGATACATGGAATCTATTGGAGACCGTGTCGAAAATCGCCGGTTCATCTGCTCAGAAGTCAGTAGTAATAGCCGCTAACACGCAGGCAAGTACGCCCACCGTGAGTATGGGGATATTCCAATTCAGAATAAATCCTACTACAAGTTGGGCTGACATGAGGCCTCAATACAAACTTCTTGCCGCTCCATCGGTTAATAATACCGCCTTTTGGCACACCGTCGCCCGGCACTGGGATTCCAATGTCGCCGCACCGGGATCTGGGAACTTTAATGCTACCGGTGGATTCAGCTATGATGCCATCAGCAGGACATTTACAACGACCAATTTCGACACTTGGCAAGACTTCCACACTCCCGCCTTGCCGAAAGCCGACTTTGGATACGACATCTGGCTGGTTGACCATGTGAATAGCCATGCATACAATATACAGGTTCTTAGGGCTGAGGCAGGACTTACCACCCCGATCCATGCGCTATTGGTGACAGAGTATTAACCCATAACAAGATAAAGTGATGAAAACGATTCGTAAAATCACGCTGTTGCTTTTCTCTCTAAGTTTCTTATCCCATCTGCCGGCGCAAGTCACCATCGGAATGAATGAAGCCTCTGCAGAGGGCGCACTATTGCAACTGAAAGACATCGTAGCGGCGGCGGGAAACCCAAACGCAAGCAAAGGCTTATTGATGCCTCGTGTACGATTGGTGAGCCAAACGGAACTTACCCCCATGTTTCCTACCGCCACCGCCGGTGAAATGAGAGAACATGCCGGGCTAATCGTTTATAACCTGACCGAAAACGATAACCTGAAAAAGGGGGTCATGGTGTGGAACGGAGAGGTGTGGAATCATATTAAAACGAAAGAAATAAACAATAATCTGGATACGGAGATAAAGAAAACGCTCTATACCAACGCGGGCGCAATAGACGCAAACTCCGTCAAGCTCGGTTCCATCGAGGCTACATTGCGCAATGATGGGGGAAATACTTATTTCGCCCACCCTAATTTAAGGTTAGCCGCAGCTGGAATGAAGACTTTTCACTATCAGATAGGCCAATACTGGGATGGAAATGATGATTCGAATGGATATAGTTATGATGCGAATAACATCTCATTTACTTCAACTTACCAGCATCTTGCGTACGGGAGTCAGATAGTTCCCAGCGAGAGAAACGAAGTATGGATGTTCGAGGAGGGTAGCACTGATATTATCCATATCCAGTTCATTACATTAGGCAAAAATACAGCCTCCAATATATACGCCGTACTTGTAGAGCGGTTCTAACTGCTGCACATTTTCGGACGGGAGCTATTTTTATTTGCACGGGAGCCATTTTAAACGGGACGGGAGCTATATTTATTTGCTCCTGTCCTATTCCGCAGGTTCAGTTACACAATTGTCTGACCGCGGCTACCCAACTGTGTAGGTTCAGCTACCCAATTGTGTAGGCCGGACTACACAATTGTCTGTCTCCGGCTGCACAATTGTGTAATAGTGTGAATAGTGAATAGTGAATAGTGAATAGTGAATAGTGAATAGTGAGTCGAGGGTCATTGCGAGTACCCAATAAACTGCGTTTATCAAAAAGGGGAAATGACGAGAATTGCTTGATTTTTAGCCGATTGTAAATGCTCGTCATTATAAGTACCCAATAAACTGCGTTTATCAAAAAGGGGAAATGACGAGAATTGATTGATTTTTAGCCGATTGTAAATTCTCGTCATTATAAGTGCCCAATAAACCAGGTTTATCAAAAAGGGAAATGACGGCGATTGCATGATTTCCAGACGAGTACATACAAGCAGTGCCCGTCATTGCGAGTACCCAATAAACTGCGTTTATCAAAAAGGGGGAATGACGAGAATTGCTTGATTTTTAGCCGATTGTAAATTCTCGTCATTATAAACGCAGTGAAGCAATCCAGAGGTGCGTCTGTGTGTGGCACTTCCTGGATTGCTTCACTGCGTTCGCAATGACGGGTACCACTCGCCCTTACTTCTTGTTTATTCTTTAGTATATCTCCGTATATCATTCTTTACTCTTTTTGCTACAAATTTTACTCTTTTTGCTACAAAACTGAACAAACAGAGCAAAAAGCCCCCCAAATAAAGTTTCCGTTTTTTTTAGCTTCACAGCTTCACCTTTCGTGTAACACATTGTCTAATACCTAAATGTGGTGAAGGAAAGGTGAATGTAGGTGAATGAAAAGTGAAACGGGATGCCGGGGAGAGC
>JAISRY010000003.1 GCA_031273385.1 Tannerellaceae bacterium
GTCTGTGTGTCGCACCACTGGATTGCTTCACTGCGTTCGCAATGACGTTACTATTTTTGTGTAATCGCGTGAAAATCACATAGTACCCGTCATTGCGAACGCAGTGAAGCAATCCAGAGGTGCGACCCGTCCGCCCTTGCGATCGGAGGTATCTCCACTCGCTTCGCTCGGTCGACATGACGTTCTTTGTTCGTAATTGCCCAAGGATTCGTAATTCGTAATTCGTAATTCGTAATTGAGTCGCGCGGTCAGTAAAGGGTGAAGTCCTTGGGTTTGATGACGAAGCCTATGCGGATGGCGCTTTGATGTTGTTTGTACTCCAACAGGGTTTCGCCGTAACCGTTATAATATTGCAGGAACAGCGCCTGGCTGCCCCGGCTGTTGAGCATGTAGGTGAGTTCGACTTGGGAGTTGAAGCTGAAATCGCTTTTCTTCCGTTTGGTCAGGACGACGCCGAGACGGAGCCGTTGATTGGTCGTATGCAGGTCGCCTGCGAGAAGGAAAATGCCGTTGTAGGCCAGGATATCCTTGTTGCGCCTGCTGTCGATAATGGCATACCATGTTTTGAACTGGAGGTGGATATTGCTGTTCAGGCGGATAGCGGCGCCCAGGCTTATCCTGTTCCAGCTACGGGAATCAAGGCTGTCTTTTCCGTTCGATTCGTGCTCCAGCATCAGGTATCCTTTCCCTATATAGCGGTCGTCATGCACGATAAGATGCCCGATACCTATTCCCGGATTGAAGCTGATATCCTTGAAAGGGAGCGAGTTCCGGAAAGCTTGCCAGAATACCCGTTGCGTATACTGGAAAAAGAGGTAGGTGTTGAAAGGGAGCGTGCTTTTGGTCAACCGCTGACTGATACTGGCCTGTATTTTTATATCCGAATTATACGCCGTAGGCGTATGCCCCAATGCCGTCCCTCCGATCAGGTAGTTGTCTTTAAAGCCGGTAAAGGCGGGCGACGACGCCTCTATCCGGGCACGCACGCTGTCGGCGGACGACGGTTGTTCCGCCGTCCGGGCATACAAGGTTACCGTCGTAACCGGAAAGAGGGCTGCAAAGAGGAAGAGCCTTTTCACCGCCGATTGGGTCATTTCCGGTAAAACTTAACGGCTTCGGGCAGGTATTTTTTTATCTCTTCGATGCGGTGGCTGTCCGCCGGATGGGTGCTCATGATTTCCGGGACGCTGCTTTCTTTCCCTTGCGACATCTTTGTCCAGAAAGAGATGGCCGACTGGGGGTTGTATCCGCCCATGGCCATAAAGACCAGCCCCATGTGATCGGCCTCCAGTTCGTGTTTGCGGGAGTAGGGCAGCATGACGCCATATTGTGCGCCCAGTCCGTATACCGTGCCGGCGATGGCCTGTACGGTCGCCGACTTTTTGCTGACGGCCTGATCCAGGACTGCGCCGCCGTAGGATGCGAGCATTTGCTGGCTCATCCGTTCGTTGGAATGTTTGGCTACCGCGTGCGCCACCTCGTGGCCGATCACCGCCGCCAACTCATCGTCCGTCGAGGCATAAGGCATGATCCCCTCATAGACGACGATCTTCCCGCCGGGCATACAAAAGGCATTGATCTCCGGGCTTTTTACCAGGTGAAATTCCCAGGCAAAGGTGGCGATCTCCGCCTCCAACCCGTTTGCTTTGAGGTAGGCTTCGGTAGCGGCGGCGATCTTCTTCCCTACCCGTACCACCTTCTCCGTTCCTTTCTTGTCTGCCGACAGCTCCGCCCCTTTCATAAAATCGCCGTATTGCGTGAGGCTGGCCGACAATACCTCCTGGTCGGAGACTAAAAGGATCTGTTTTCTTCCCGTTAGGGGGACGTTTCCGCATCCCCCGCTTCCCAATAGCGCTAAGACCGCTATGACATAAACTAACTTCTTCATGATGTTTCTTTACGATTAATGAGTATAGAGTTTATTTGATTAGTTGTCCAACAAAGCGAAAGCGCACCACAACATCGGAGCCTGCCCGTGGTAATCGCCGGCTATCCTTGGCCGGTCGTAATAATATTGCCGGTCGTTTTTCTTATTCGTGCCTACGCACACCTCCGTGACGTCGCTTTCGGCATTGATATAGGGAACCAGCGCCAGCCAGGCTTTGCGGGCGACAGGCGCGTATTCCTCCGCATTGAGCCATCCCTGTTTGACGCCCGTGATCATGGCGTATGCGAACATGGCCGAACCGGATGTTTCCGTCCAACAGGCAGGGTCGTCGACAAGCTGGTTCCATAGGCCTTTTTCCGTCCTGAACGATTTCAGGCTTTTCATCATCTCGCGGTAGCCTTTGAGGATGCGGGGACGGTCGGGATTGCCGACCGGCAGCGTCCGCAGCAGTTCGGCCATACCCGCCGCCATCCATCCGTTTCCCCGTCCCCAGAAAAAGGGAACGTCGGGGGCATGGAAGAACAAGCCGTTAGGACGTTGGAGGCTGTCGAGGTACACCGCCATTTCCCGTGCGGCACGGTTGATGTATTCCTCTTTGCCGGTCGCTTTGTATGCCTGGGACTGGATAATGGTGATCATAAACATATCGTCGATCCACATACGGGTTTGCCATGACAACCCTTTTCCCGCCCACTGTTTCTCCTCCGCCGTGGCGCTATCCGGCAGCGCCCATTGCGTGTCGGCGTAAGGCAACCCCAGGTCGTAGTAGCGGCGGTCTTTGGTGATGCGGTAAAACTCCAGCGGCAGACACCCGAACATGTTCAGGTCTACGTGGTTCATGACAGGCCGGTAGGCTTTCTCCGACGAAAAGAGCGGCTCGAAACGTTCCTGCAACTCCTTGACCAGCTCCTTGTCGCCGGCAGCTTCGGCAAAGCGCAGGGCGCCATACCAGGTACATACCTCGGCATAGTGTATCCACTTATCCCCATGCAGCATGTGCTTGCCGGGGATGAAACGCCGGCTGAGTTTCGCGCCGACCTCCCGAGGTGTGGATCCTTTGGGGAAAGCGCTGAAATACCGTTTTCCCCTGTTGGGGATCTTCTCCGGTTTCACCGGCAGGGCGATGCTCAACCCGCTCCATTCGGCGGATAGCATCCCCTCATTTACCGAATAGGCCACAGGCTCTTCGGGGCATGTAGCGTCGGCGGGCGCGATGCGGAACGTAAATCCCAGTGCGGCCGTATCTATGGCGGTGAGGTCTATATCCGTTTCGTCGCCCGAATAGAGGACGAAATCAATCCAGCCGTTTTTGCCGTCGCCTCCCTTTTCCCAGTATCCTTTGTAGGTATCGAATAGCGCATAGAAGAGGCGGATATTGAATTGCAGGCTGTCGACGGTAAACGTGACGGGTGCGTCGTTCTTCGCCGGAACCGACAGTTTGCCGGCGTCCGTATTCCCGAACTCAAAACGCAGGCGCAGGTCGCGGGCTTTGAATTTCCCCTCCTTTAGTATGTCGATATTGACATGCTTATCGCCTCCATTGGTGGCAAAGTTGATGCCCGAAAGGATGGCGTTCTCTTTCTGTTCACTGAAATAGGTGGCGGCGCTGAAGTCATACAGGTCGTGCAGGAACCGCACTTGCAGGTACGACGGCCGGTCGGCGGTTCCCCAATAGGCCAGGAAGGGGCGGCGCTGGTTCCACAGGCTTGACTTGTTGGCCGATGAAAGGGCGTAGCGGTCGGCCAGGTAGCAGGTACCGGTGATTTGCGGTTCGTTGTTTTCAAACGTATCCCGTTGGAGGCGCGGATAGACGGGCGACAGGAAATAGGGCAACAGGTGGGCGGGGATGTGGTGCTTTATCCTCACGTCCCGGCGTTCGTCTTTGTACCCCAGGTCGATCTTCCCGTCCGAGGCGCCGTAGAGAAGCCCATAGAACGAGGGGCTTACCGGCGTGGAGTACGAACGGTTATGGGGGCCTGCCCACTGCGCCGTCGGGCGGTGGAAATGCTTGGCGATGATATCCCAACCGATGGTATAGAGGGAGTCGACCATCCCTTTCGCTTTCGGTTCGACGATATGCCGCTTCATCCGGTCAAGCTCGTTCAGCGCGACAATGGTATAGGCGGGACTGTTGTATTCCGAGAAGCCGTTCTTTTCGAGCGTATAGTTGTAAAACCGTTGCAGGCGGGCGGCGGCGTAGCTCTGCATATCGGGTATGTCGAAGAGGTGCGACACGAAGTAGGTGACGTAGGCGCCCATGATGGCGATGTTGGTATAATCGGGGCCTATGTTGCGCTTTTGGATGGATTTGGCGGCAAGGACGATGGCCTCTTCTATTTTCTTCGACAGGGCGGGCGGCAGCTTGTCTTTGTGTCCGGTGTAGATGTCGAGGAGCGTTACGGCATTGAAGTCCGCCCAATTGTAGTCGATCGGTGATTTCTTGGTGGCCAGGGGCTCTTCTTCGAAATAGGGCCATACGCCGCACGACTTCGAAGTGGTGTCGGCATCCTGCAGGCTGATGGTCTTTTCGATGATGTCGAAAGCCTGTTGCCGGTATTGCGCGTCATCGAGGTCAAGCAGCGCCAAGGCATACTCGAACGAGCCGCGCACATGGTGAAACGTACCGCTCGTAGCGTCGGTATGGTAGTTCCAGCCATTCAGTTTGGAGGTGAGCATTTTCCTTTCCGGATCGTAGCGTTCCTCCAGTTCTTCCACCGTCCGGCGAACCGTTTGTTTTTCTTCCTCCGTCAGTTTTACGGGAGCGTAGGCGACATACCCATCGTTATAGACAGATGTACAGGAGGAAAGTATAAAGTAAGCGATTAATGTAGTGATGTATCTCATATTGATATATTATTTCTATTTTGCCCCATTTCGTCAAAAACGCGGAAAAGATAAAGATTATTCGCGAATATTTCCATTTCATTGTGTTAAATATTAATTTCAATTACGAATTACGAATTACGAATTCAATTACGAATTACGAATTACGAATTACGAATCGAAGATCGGCCTTAGCCAATAACGAATCCTTGGGCAATTACGAACAAAAAAGAACGTCATGTCGACCGAGCGCAGCGAGTGGAGACACCTCCGATCGCAAGGTCTGTGTGTCGCACTTCTGGATTGCTTCACTGCGTTCGCAATGACGGGTACTATTTGATTTCCAGACGATTGCGATTCGTCGTCATTATAAGTCTTCCCTCCTCATTCAAAGGCGCCCTTAAGCTCCTTAAGTTTCTAAAGATTCTTAAGCCTCTTAAGATCGCCTTTGAGGAAAAGGCCTCCCGCCACAGCGAACGCAGCGTCGGCAATCCGGAAGTGCGACGCACAGACACCTACAGTATTGCTTCAACAGCAAGTATAAATTCTTCCGCAGCGGGGCGAAATAGGGCAAGCGATTCGGAGGTGAAAGACATAAAATCCTCGTAATCACTGCTTGTTCGTGCATTGAAAAGTTGACCATACAACAGGCCATGATGGACGTCAAGGCGCTCGGCCAGGAAAAAATGCAGCCCCAACATTTGCTTTGTCCCTTTATGGGTGGCGGCCTCGATGGAGTGAGCGGCAAGTAGGGCTTGCGCAGCGTAAAAACAGGCATAGTACAACCGGTTTATGGCTGCATTGTATCGTTCGTTAGCGATCATAATATCTGCTTCATCCAGCGTCTCCTTTGCTCTTTTCAGACGATATTGCACCAGGGTCAGGCGGCTCTTTTCATCCATTTTGTCCCTCATAGCCGTATCCCCTCGTTCATTACGTTGATGTAAAAAGGCGTTTTAAAAGGGGGATTATACCACTCCTTACGTGTATGTATAATGGGGCTTATCATGATTCCGAGTTCAAGTTCGAGGAAAAAGAGTGGATCCATGATAGCCGCTCTTTCTTTCCATGTCAGACTGTCGCCGTCAAGCAGGATAAGCAGGTCTATATCACTGTCGGCGTTGGTATCGTTACGGGCTTCCGATCCAAATAGAATGACCTCTGCATCGGGGGCGACTTCAAGTATGGCCTGTTTAATCCGTTCGATGTATCCTGAATGTCTCATCTTTTTTATTTATTGCGATTACAAAGATATAACTTTTTTCTATGCGAATCCCAAAAATGGGACGGGAGCACAGGGTCAACGCATTAAATTTATTGTTTTAGTACACCAATAACGAATGTGATTCGGGTGCATTTCAAATTGTCGCGGTGATGCCCAGAGGGCATGATTTTCATAACCGCAGGTCAACGACCTGCGGACAGGCAACCACACTTATCACTGCCTGAAAGGCAGGACTGTCTGGATTATATCCCAAAAGATTGTCCTGCCTTTCAGGCAGTGATGTGGTGTGTATCCTTACCCCGCAGGTCGTTGACCTGCGGTTATGAAAATCATGCCCTCCGGGCATCACCGCGACAATTTGAATTGAAAATCGACCCTGGTCAAATGCACCCGCCTGACCTGCGTTATCTGCGTGCTATTCACCTTTTGGGCCAGTCGGGCGATTCCATCAGGATGGATTCCTTCAAGTCTGTCAGGTCGCATGGGGTGAGCTTGTGGGTTTTCAGGTATTGGTTGAGGGTGTTGATTTTTTGCGGGAAGTCAAAGGCCAGGGACATGGAAAAGACCAAATCCATGGTTTGGACTTTCTTTTGATCCGACTGTTGTTCGAGTGCGAAAGCGATTCTGATGAGCAGCTCCGGGTTGTATAGTAGGGGCCTCAACTGACCCAGCAGCGTTTTCGTCAGCAGGAAATCCCGGTACCTCTGCCGGTCTTTCCGCACCAACAATCCATAAAAATGCCGGTAGGTCTTGCTCTTTGCATCAAATTCGTACAGCGTCGAATAGTACGCTTTTTCCAACATAATTTTGCACTCTTTCGCGGGTAAGGTAGATAGTTTTTCTTCAAACAGGGTCATCGTCGGAGGATGGCCCTCAAAAAGGTTTTTGATCTCGATATGAAACATGAGTTCTTTCTTTTCTTTATTAAGCACGCAAAGGTACATGAAAATTTGACATTTTGATAATTTGGCTCCAATTTTTGGCGAAATAGCAAAATGTCAAAAATAACCCCTCTAAAAACCGGCTTTTTTGCCCCGGGAATCCCCCATGGAGCGGAAAAATGGCCGATTTTGAAAGTTCGCGAAAATCATTTTGTCAGAAATTCAAGCGTTTTGTAGCTAAAAAAGGGGCAAAATGGCCTAAAACGACCTAAAAAGAGTGTTTCAACTATCATTTGTCTACAATTTAACAGAATTTAGCTGAAATATGTCGATTCGAGCTTGTGCGGAAAAAGAGGGAAAATGGGCTATAAAATATGTTGATTTAACGAAATCTTGCATAAGCTTAACCGATATTTGGAATTCGTGCGCTTCGTTTTTGAAAATGATGCTTATGTTTTCCGGAAAACATGCTTATGTTTTTGGAAAATCATAAGCATCATTTCCGGGAAAAATGCTTATGATTTTAGTGAACGAATGTAAATCGACCCCGAAAACAGGCATAATATTATATAAAACGCCTTTTTTCGCCCCTTTTTCCGCCCATTTTTGAAATGTTAAAGATAGTAGAATGGGTGTTTTACTTGACAAAACGTCAAAATTTAACAGTTGTTAGCTGTAAAAAGGCCGTTTTT
>JAISRY010000002.1 GCA_031273385.1 Tannerellaceae bacterium
TCCACTCGCTGCGCTCGGTCGACATGACGTTCTCCCGCTCGGTCCCCCTAACGGGATTGCAATCGCCGTCATTTCCCTACCAAAAAATAACGCATTGCCATACGAATTACGAATTACGAAATTCACTATTCACTGTTCTAAATGGGACGGGAGCTATTTTTATTTGCTCCCGTCCCGTTTGGAATTGCTCCCGAGCTATTTAAAATTGCTCCCGTCCCGTTGAGGGGTTGCAGGGTGCGGGGAGATGTCGTCCTTTGCGGCGGACAAAAGGTAAAAAAAAAGGAAAATGAAAAAATGGCGGAACGCCTATTTCTTATTTCTTTTTTATTATAATGTAGAGATTGATCAGGTGGGTGATCAAGTGAGTGATCAGGTGACCTATAAGCTACACGCAAAATAAGGCTTCAAACCCGCATGGAATAAAAGAATTGTGATTGATCAGGTGGGTGATCAGGTGGGTGATCAGGTGAGTGATAAAGGCAAAAAAGAGATAAATCGTTTAATGGTTAATTCAAAGAGTATGAATGATTTAAAAGAATTCGTAATTCGTAATTCGTAATTGGTAATTGGTGGCTGAGCCAAGCGAAGCTAATCCTGAAAATTCTATAATTCTGAAAATTCTGATTCTGAATTGTTTCGTGTGTCATATTTATGATGTAAATTTGCGGGTTATATACAGTAAATGCCAGAACGATAGTCAGGGGATGGGCATTTATATTAATAAAGCGGTTTTGCAGAATGGATGTGATAAAGAAGTTAGCGGGATGGATAGTCCGGCAGGAACAGGTATATTTCTTGTTTGGTTTTTTGTTTCTTGTACCTAATATTGTTTTGTTTGTTACCGAACCGTTACCTGTCATTGTCGGTATCGCTTCCCTTATGATACCGTTGGCGGTGTGGTTGGGGGTGTTGTTGTTGGCACGCAAACCGGGGCTTGTGGTGTGGTGCCTGCTTCCGAAAGTGATTCTGGACGGCGGGCAGTTGGTGTTGCTCTATCTCTTTGGGGAATCGGTGATCGCCGTCGACATGTTCCTGAACCTGACCAGCTCCAACGCCTCCGAAGCGAGCGAACTGCTGGGGAATATCTTCCTGGTGATCGTATGCGTCTTCTCTTTCTATGTGTTGCCCGTTTTGTGGCTGGCCTGCCATTCGGTGAGGATCAGGGAGAAGCTGACGGCGGCCTTTTGCCGGAAATGGGGGGCGGTGAGCGCCTGCCTGTTGGCCGTGGGGGTGTCGCTCTGCTTTTTGTCCCCTTTGCAGGATCACCGCTTCTCGTTGAAGAACGACATCTATCCGGTGAACGCCCTGTATAACCTTTACTTTGCCATCAATAAATCGGAGAAAAACCGGAACTACCACAAGACGTCGGCCGATTTTTCTTTCCGCGCCGTCAAGCCCCGGCAGGCGGACGCGAGGCGCGAGGTCTATGTGCTGGTGGTGGGGGAGACTTCGAGGGCGATGGAGTGGAGCCTGTATGGTTATGGACGGGAGACGACGCCGCGGATGAAAGCGCTGGAGGGGCTTGTCTATTTTACCGATGTGATCACCCAGTCGAACAATACGCACAAAAGCGTTCCCATCATCCTCTCGTCGGCCAGCGCCGAGGATTACGGCGTCATCTATTCGGAGAAAAGCATCGTGACCGCCTTTAAGGAGGCGGGCTTCCATACGGCTGTCATTGCCAACCAGAAGCTGACCGGTTCGATGATCGGCGCCTTTTACCGCGAAGCGGATACGTTTATCGACATCAGCGCGATGGTGGCCGGTTCGTACCTCTCTTCGCCGCACGACGAAGCCGTCCTGCCCTATCTGCAGGAGGAGCTGGACAAGACGAGCGGGGATCTCTTTGTCGTCCTCCATACGTATGGTTCCCATTTCAACTACCATGAGCGGTATCCGCAGGAGTTTGCCCGTTTCAAACCGGATAAGGCAAAAGGCATCCGCGCCGCCTATAAGGAAGAGCTAAGGAACGCCTACGATAACGCCATCCTGTATACGGACTATTTCCTGGACAGGATCGCCCGATCGTTGGCCGCGACCTACGACTGTACGGCCATGCTGTACCTGAGCGATCACGGGGAAGATATTTTCGACGATGGCCGGCAGCGTTACCTGCACGCCTCTCCGATACCGACCTATTACCAGCTGCATATCCCCTACCTGATCTGGTTTTCGGACACCTACCGCCGCACCTACCCGGAGAAGTACGAAGCGGCGCTCTCCCACCGGACGACGCCGGTCAGCACGAACAGCGTTTTCCATACCATGCTGGATATCGCCGGAATAGAGACGGCGGAAAAAGATACGACCCTCTCCCTGGCCTGCCGGACATTCACGGCGCACGACAGGATGTACCTCGGCGATCACGACAACCCCGTACCGTTTTGGAAGACAGGGCTGAAAAGCCAGGATTTCGAGATGTTGGACAAATGGAATATTGTGTATAGTAAAGAATAGTTTCATATTAAAAAATCACAGAACAGTATGTTTAAGATGCAAGAACACCTGACCCGAAGAGTCCTCCTGGGATATGCTTCCATCATTTTGCTGGCGATATGTACGGTGGCGTACATATTCAACCTGATCGCACGAATCGCCGGGGAGACCGAATCCGGCAACACCGCCAGGGAAAAGGTCTATGTCGTGACCAACGCCCTCTCGCTTCTCTATGAGAGCGAAACCCATACCCACTTCATCGGTATGGCCGAAGATGAATTAAACCTCTTCCATTCGGCGATGGAGAAGGTACACGAACAGATGCAGGTACTGCGTACCTATACGACGGATTCCGCGCAGTCGGCGAAGATCGAAAAGATAGAGGGGCTCCTGGTGCAGAAGAGCGAGAATATACAGCAGTTGTATGCCGCGTGGCAGGAGTCGGAACGCCTGTATGCCAAAAACATCGCCAAGGCGATGACGACGCCGCAGAAGCCGGTGGAGCAGGTCGAAGTGGTGCAGAGCAAGGAGGAGATCAAGAAAGATACGGTCGTCGTACAACGGCAGAAGAGAAGCTTCTTCAAGCGGGTGGCGGAGGTCTTCGCGCCGGTAAAGGAGGATACGACCATCGTCGTGAACGCCACCAGCAAGATGCAGCGCGACTCGTTAGTCAGCACCTACAACCCGTCGGACACCATCGCCAGCGTCCTGAAAAAGCTGCAAAGCAATATCGCCGGAGAGCGCATACAGCTGAACCAGAAACTGAGCGAACGGCTCACCACCCTCCGCTACAACAACAACGTCATCACGAACGAGATCAATCAAATCCTCCTCGGCATCGAGGAAGAGGAGATGGCCAATTCGCTGGGGCAGGCGCAGATGCGACAGGAGATGCTTCACGACGCCTCCCGGACGATCGCCAATATCGCCGTCGTAGCCATCATCGTCACGCTGATATTCCTTTACCTCATCCTGCGCGATATCCTGCGGAGCAGGTATTACCGGAAACACCTCGAAAAGGCCAAGCAATATGCCGAAAGCCTCCTGCAAAGCCGCGAACGGCTGATGCTCATGATCAGCCACGACATACGCGCCCCGCTCTCCTCCATACTCGGGCATATCGACCTCATGATGGAGGATAAGCCCCGCGGGAAGCAAAGGGAGTATCTCGAGAACATGTCGACCTCCTCCAACCATATCCTTTCCCTCGTCAACGACCTGCTGGATTTCCACCGCCTGGAATCGGGACAGGTCGAGGTTCATCCGGCGCCATTCCATATCCCCGCCCTGTTTGAAGAGATCCATAGCAGCTTCAAGCCTGCGGCGGAACAGAAAAAGCTGTCGCTCGACCTGCACATCGACGCCCCCGGCGATACGCAAACCTACCTGGGGGATGCCATCCGGATTCGCCAGGCGATCGGGAACCTGCTCTCCAACGCCATCAAGTTTACGTGGGAGGGGCATGTCGCTCTCTCCGTCTCCGTAACGCCCGAGACAGCGATGGAAAGCCGCCTTACCGTATCGGTGAAAGACGACGGCCCGGGCATCCCCGAAGCGGAGCAAAGCAAGATATTCGCCGCCTTTACCCGGCTCGCCGGCGCGGAAAAGACCGAGGGCTTCGGGCTGGGGCTATCCATTACCGGCAAACTCATCGCACTGATGGGCGGTGAAATCACCCTCGACAGCGCCGAAGGAAAAGGGTCGGAATTTACCGTCACGCTTCCCCTGCCCCTTTCCGACGGGGAGATCGAACCGGACGACGGCAAAGCGCCCGCCCCGTCCGGAACGGCGGAACAGCGGCCGGCTTTCCCCGAAAAGGAGACCCATTGCCTGCTGGTCGACGACGACGTCCTGCAGCTCAAGATGATCGAAGAGCTGCTGAAGCGTCACGCCATCAAGGTAACCACCTGTACCAACCCGAACAAGGTGATCGATTCCCTCAGCCGGTCGCCGTTCGATATCATCATTACCGACATCCAAATGCCCGGCCTCGAGGGATACAGCCTGCTGAAACAGATCAGGGCTTCCGGCGTACCGGGTGCGGATACGATCCCCGTCGTCGCCGCTTCCGCCAGCATAGCCGAGAAGAAAGCGCATTACGAAGAGGCGGGGTTCAGCGGATTCCTGAACAAACCGTTCACCTCCGTCGAACTGCTCTCCCTGATGAACGAACTGCTCACCGCCAAAGCGAAACCAAAGCGGGCAGCCCTGGACATTGCCGCCCTTACCCTCTTTGCCGACGGCGACGAAGAGGCCATAGCCGGCATACTAAAGACCTGTTCGGAAGAGACCGGCAAGAACATCCGGGCATTGGAAACGGCGTTAGCCGCAAAAGACCGGGCAGAAGCCTCCGGAATGGCACACAAACTCGTCCCCCTCTTCACGCTACTGAAAGCCCCCGGACTGGAAACGCTGAAGGCCATAGAGAAAAACGACGACGCATTGCCGGACGAAGAGTGGCGCCGCCTCATGGAAGAGGCCATCGCCCATACGCGCTATATCGTGGAAGAGGTGAACGCCCATTCTGTGGAATAATTCCCCAACTGTGGAACCATTCCACACCGCAGAACAGCAAAAGAGATGCCGGAGGATTCCCCTGCATCTCTTTTATGCGTTTGACCCTTAACGACTTACGCCCCACATGAGAGATTCCCCCATTTTGTGGTACGGTATTCGCTATATAAAGGATGTTGAACCAAATGTGGTCATCTCTACATTTAACCTTTAGTTTATTCTTTGGTATAGAAAGGAATTATTAGATCTACATTCAAAAAAAAGAGGTTATCCGTGGTGGATAACCTCTTTCTCCTTGTTACAAGCCCAATAAACCAGTTTATCAAAAAGGGAAATGACGGCCATTGCGTGATTCCCAGACGATTACAATCAAGTGGTGTCTGTCATTATAACCGATCGCAAGCAAGAACGTCATGTCGACCGAGCGCAGCGAGTGGAGACTCCGATCGACCCGTCCGCCCT
>JAISRY010000044.1 GCA_031273385.1 Tannerellaceae bacterium
TTCCCGGCGACCAGCCATACGGAGTCGGGCAGCAGGGTCTTCAGCTGTTTCACGCGAATATGGGTGGTGAGCGGTATGACGGCGGTCGTATCCATCACCGGCGAGGTCTTCGCCGAGGCCTCCAGCCAACTGATATTCGTATCGATCCCCTCTTTATACTTTACCTGCATACTGTCGACCGTCAGCGTCGCCTGCAACAGGTCGTTGCCGGCGATATAGGCGCTGGTCGCCTTGACGGAGTCGATAGCCAGGTGGGCGTTAGCGACGAAAACGTCCACCTCATACGGATGGCTGTACGCCCTCAACGTGTCTATATCCAGTTTGCCGGACGCCTTGATCCGGTTGTACCGCCCGTTGACCAGGTCGTCAAGCAGGAAAGAGGCATCAATATCCACATCCATTTTCCCCCTGACAAGGAGGGTGTCGGGGTTCAGGAACTCCTCGCCCAAACGGGTGAAATCAATCTGCCCTTTCATACAGGCATCGATGGCGGGGGAGTGCATCAGGCCGGTGGCCGTACCTTTCACATCCAGCGAGGTATTCAGCCCCTTGAGCGTCAAATCTTCCAGCGTGATATACGACAGCTCCGGCTCGGCGCCGTTCAGGTGCAAATCCATATCCATCTCCAACGCTTCAATCCCCTGCTTCACCCCTGCCATAAAGAAAGAGCCGCCGGCAATCTTTAGGCAAAGATCCACCGTCGGGACGACGCTGCCGTCTATCTCCCCATAGATATTCCCCTCCATCGTCACCGAACCGGCGGCGACCATCTTTTCTCGGTCTTTCAGGTAGGCATCGGGGATAAAGCCGAGCAGCTCGTTCATATCGGACGCCTTTAAGCCCATCTCCAGGTTAACGCCCAACGATCTCCGCTCCGGCAGGTTGGTCATCGCGCCATCGGCGGTAAAGGGCAAGTCGTTGACCATCAGTTCGGCGCCCTGAAGCGTGACTGTATTGAACCCATCCGTCAGTACGATCCGGCTTTTCAACCGCAACGCCAACTTATTATTTAATGTATAGGCCTGGCTTCGGAACAGGATCGAGGAAGAGCCCGTCTCGATATCCAGGGTATTCCCCTCCGTCGTCAAAGAGCCTGACAGCTGAAAGAAGAAGCCGCCGACTTCGGCATACAATCCCGTCTGGTGGTCGTCGTAAATAAAACGCCCGTCCACGATCCGTACCTTTTGTAAGTCAATCGGGGGAAGCGCCGAGGAGCTGTCCCCGACGGCCGTCGAATCCTTTCCGGAAACGAAGATATCCCAGTTGGCAACGCCCCCGTCATCGACGAAACCATACAAAAAGGGATTCTCTACCACAATCTCGCCAATCGTAACAATCCCCTTGAACAGGTAATCCAGCGGACGAAGAGAGACCGTAGCCTGAGTGAAACAGAGCAGCGAGTCGGCGCCGGAATGTGCCTCATGCCCGCTGTGCAGGCTGTCCTGTATGGCATGGGAAATCAACTGCCCGTTGGTAAAACGGATACCCAAATGCGGATAGGTCTCAAAGAACGTCAATTCGATCCTTTCACAAGCCAGGCGGCCGTTGATCATTTTATTGACCTCGTTGACGACCAATGGCGTCAGCTTCCCCGGCGGGAAGACTTTCCAGTTCAAGTAACCGAATACCGCAGCCGGAAAGACCACCAGCAGCGTAACCAGCGCAACGGCAATCGCGATAACTATTTTCTTTTTCCTTTTCATAAGGCAGCTATAAATCCTTGCTTTTCCAGCACACGCAGGAACACTTCGGAGAAATACTCGTTATTCCCTTTCGTATAACGGATATCTGTAAAAACCTGCGCCAGGGTCTCCCTGTTATTCTCTTTCACATACCGGAGGTTGGCCTCCAGCTCCTCTTTCGCTTTATATAACGCATCAATAGAGGCGGGTGTATAGTCTGTATACCGCTCGTGATGGACGACGGCTTCCAGCGGCAAACGTTCGGGCTGCTCCGGCTCCCCGGCAGGCCAACCGACCGTAATCGCCGCCACCGGTACGACGCGGCGCGGAAGCGACAGGATGTCGATGATCTTGTCGGCATTGTAGGTGACCGTTCCCAGGTAACAAATACCCAGCCCCCGCTCTTCGGCGGCGATACAGAAAGCCTGGGCAAAAATAACGGTATCTACCATCGCCGCCACAAACGTCTGCAGGTTGTCAAAGCCGGGCGTGGCCTTGCGCTGCTCCGCCCACCGGACAAAGCGGTTCGTATCGGCGCAAAACGTCAGCAACGCCGGCGCCTCCGTCACCATCTTCTGGTTGAAATGAGCCGGCGACAACTGCTTTTTCATCTCCCCGTCGCGGGTAATCACAACGCTATATAACTGCATATTCCCGGTATTGGAAGCACGCGCCGCCAACTCCAGCAATTCGTTCAACAACGGCTCCGAGATATCCTGCTCCGTATACCGGCGAACGCTTCTCCTATTCCTCATACTGTCAAATATCATACAATATCTTTTTTAGTCCGGCACAAACTTAGGTAAAATTTCATTCATTTAGTCTTTTCCTAAAGAGTCGTCGTTATCTTTGTACAAAAATCAATGAAAATGAACGCATCAAAAGTCTATTTTACAAACCTCCGGACAACGCCGTCCGCCAACTTGCTCACCAAGATGGAACGGCTTCTCAAGCGGGCAGGCATCGAACATATTGATTTCAGAAACCAATATGTCGCGATCAAGATACACTTTGGCGAACCGGGCAACCTGGCATTTATCCGTCCCAACTATGCGGCAAGGCTGGCCACGCTGCTCGGAAGCCTGGGCGCCAAACCGTTTCTGACCGATAGCAACACGCTCTATTCCGGCGGACGCTCCAACGCCGTAGACCATCTGCAAAGCGCCATGGAAAACGGATTCAACCCCATCTCCGCCAAATGCAACGTCATCATTGCCGACGGGCTGAAAGGCACCGACTACCGCGAAATCCCCATAGACGGCGAATACTGCAAAGCGCCTAAAATAGGGGCTGCCATTGCGGACGCCGATATCGTCATCAGCATGAACCATTTCAAAGGACACGAACAGAGCGGTTTCGGCGGCGCATTGAAAAACCTGGGCATGGGATCGGCAAGCGTAGGGGGGAAGCTGGAGCTACATTCGTCGTCCCAACCGGTGATCGACCGCGAATCATGCACCGGCTGCAAGGTATGTGTGAAATACTGTGCGCACGATGCCGTTCATCTCGACAGCGAAAAGAAAGCCGTGATCGATTACGGCGCCTGCGTCGGCTGCGGGCAGTGCGTGGCGCTGTGTCAATACGAGGGAGCGGTCATGGGCGAGGGCGATAGCTCCGAACGGCTCAACTGTAAAATTGCAGAGTACACAAAGGCCGTCCTGTCGGATAAACCCCATTTCCACGTGAACTTCATTATGAATGTCTCTCCCGAATGTGATTGCTGGAATCATAACGACGCAGCGATCATCCCCGACCTGGGCATCCTCGCCTCTCCCGACCCCGTCGCCATCGACCAGGCATGCGCCGATCTGGTGACAAAAGCGCCGGTACTCGGCGGAAGTAAACTGAGCGAAAAATACCCGCACCA
>JAISRY010000087.1 GCA_031273385.1 Tannerellaceae bacterium
CTTCACTGCGTTTATAATGACGAGAATTTACAATCGGCTAAAAATCAATCAATTCTCGTCATTTCCCCTTTTTGATAAACGCAGTTTATTGGGTACTCGCAATGACGGGTACTACTTGATTTTCACACGATTGTGATTCGTCGTCATTATAAGCTATGTTAGCTCTCTCCGAGAGCATGCCAACTCTCCACTCTCAATTCTCAACTCTCAACTCGCCTTTGCCTAGCTATGTTAGCTCTCTCCGAGAGCCATTTTAATGCGTTGACCCTGAATTTTAAGCCAACTATTTGCGAGATTAAAAGAATAAGGCTAATTTTGCAGGCTAAAAATTGTACGATATTAATATATAAAATCATAGGAATGAATATTTCGCTTGAGAAAAATGATGCTGCGTCAAGCGGTATCCTGACAATGGAGGTGGTAAAAGAGGATTATGCCGGGCAGGTGGAAAAGAGCCTGCGTGACCTGCGTGCGAACGCGGTGATGCCCGGATTCCGTAAAGGGCATATCCCGATGGGAATAATCAAAAAGATGTATGGCAAAGAGATACTGGCTGAACAGCTTGGCAAAATGGTTCCCGACCGTCTCTATGGCTATATCGCTGAAAACAGATTGAATATACTGTGTGAGCCTTTATCCAGGGAGGACGAACAGAAAGCGATTGATTTCGATACACAGGAGGAGTTTACATTTCGGTTTGATGTTGCCCTGAGGCCGGAAATCAAGATTGAATTGAATAAGCGGGATAAGCTGACCTATTATCAGTTGGCGCCCGCTGAAGAGGAGGTCAATGCGGAAATAGAGCTTTACCGCTCAAGCCATGGTTCGCATGAAGATCTCGAAAGCGTAGAAGATGAAGACAACGGGATAAGCGGGACACTCACCGAATGGGAAAACGATGCCCCCAAAGAGGGTGGCCGCGTGGTGGAGTATGCGACGTTGACGCCGTCAGTTTTGGCGAATGAAGAGGACAAAAACAGATTCATCGGGGCAACGATCGGTTCGGCTATCGTTTTCAATCCGCACAAAGCGTATGGAGACTCGAAAATGAAGCTTGCCGAACTGTTCCATGTCGAAAAAGATGTCGCAGACACGATAACGGGCGATTTTGCTTTTGAGGTAAAAAAGATTAACAGAGATACACCGGCTGAGATGAATCAGGAATTGTTCGACAAGGTATTCGGCGAGGGCGTCGTCACCAGTGAGGAGGCGTTCAGGGATGCGATAAAAGCTCAGATTGCCGCACCATTTACGTCCTATAGTACCACTAAATTTTTGATGGATGCCCAGCCGCTATTGCTGAAAAAAGCGGGGGATGTCGTTTTGGCCGATGATCTATTGAAAAAGGAGATGTTGTCTTCGGATGAAAGCTTGACCAAAGAGAAGTGTGAGGAGGAATATCCTGCCGCAAAAGAAGACTTGACACGTCGTTTGATCTGGAATACTATCATAAGGGCAAACAATATAGTGGTGGAAAAGGCTGATATTGTGCAGCTTGCAATGCGTGAGACCAAAGACCAGTTTGCCCAGTACGGCATGTATGACGTTCCCGACTACCTGTTGGATAGTTTTGGCAGTGAGATGCTGAAAAAGAAAGAAGCGATACATGAGTTGCAGAATCGGGCGATCTTTATGAAATTGGCTGCATGGTTGAAAGAAAAGGTTAAATTAGAGGTCAAAGAGGTCTCGATGGACGAATTTATCAGCCTGTTTAAAGCTAAAGAGGCTTAATGTGCGGATATAAGCCGCTGTTTTATAAGGGAAAAGAGGTTCTCTAAGAAAAAAATCGTTACGGATAACAATTTGTTGTATCTATTAGAAATTTATTTATAACTTTGTTATTCGTTCATTTAGAAAGTAGAAAGAATTATGGATGAATTTAAAAAATATGCCACAAAGCATTTAGGGATGAATAGTTTGGCGTTGGATAGCTATATGGCGATTTCCAGCAGCTATATTTCACCGACCATCATCGAGGAGCGGCAATTGAATGTTGCCCAGATGGATGTGTTTTCACGGTTGATGATGGACCGTATTATTTTCCTTGGTACGCAGGTGGACGATTATTCCGCCAGCGTGATTCAGGCGCAGTTGCTGTACCTGGATTCGAGCGATCCGGGGAAAGACATTTCGATTTACATCAATTCTCCGGGAGGGTCTGTCTATGCGGGGTATGGGGTGTACGATACCATGCAGTTTATCGGCAGCAACATCTCTACGATCTGTACCGGCATTGCGGCGTCGATGGCGTCTGTGCTGCTGGTGGCGGGGACGAAAGGGAAGCGTTTCGCCCTGACACATTCGCGCGTGATGATCCACCAGCCGCTGGGCGGCACGCAGGGTCAGGCGTCCGATATCGAGATCATGGCGCGTGAGATCCTGAAAGTGAAGAAAGAGCTTTATACGATTATCTCCGACCATTCCGGCCAGCCTTACGACAAGGTGGAGAGGGACGGCGACAGGGATTATTGGATGAACGCCGCCGAAGCCAAGGAATATGGGATGATTGACGATATTTTAACCCGCAAATAGGACGACATGGCCAAAACAGGAGATATATGTACATTCTGCGGGAGAAGCAGCAGGGATCTGAAAATGTTGATCAACGGCATATCCGGCGCGATTTGCGACGAATGTGCCGAACAGGCGTATGAGATCGTCAAAGAGCAGATGCCGGTGAATAAAAGTTCTTTCAGGCTGAAGCAAAAGGAGCTTCCCAAGCCGGAGGAGATCAAGCAGTTCCTGGATCTGTACGTGATTGGGCAGGATGATACGAAGCGCTATCTTTCGGTATCGGTGTATAACCATTATAAGCGCCTGCTCCAGAAAGTGACGCCCGATGATGTGGAGATCGAAAAATCCAATATCATCATGGTGGGGGCTACCGGGACGGGGAAAACGCTGCTGGCGCAGACGGTGGCCAAGCTGCTGCATGTGCCGTTTTCGATCGTAGACGCCACGGTGCTGACCGAGGCCGGCTATGTGGGCGAAGATATCGAGAGTATCCTTTCCCGCCTGCTTCAGGCCGCCGATTATGACGTCGAAGCCGCACAGCGCGGTATTGTCTTTATTGATGAGATTGACAAGATCGCCCGCAAAAGCGATAACCCGTCGATTACCCGCGACGTGAGCGGGGAGGGCGTACAGCAGGGGTTGTTGAAGCTGCTGGAGGGGTCGATCGTCAATGTCCCCCCGCAGGGTGGGCGGAAACATCCCGAGCAGAAGATGATTGCGGTGAATACCAAGAATATTCTGTTTATTTGCGGCGGGGCGTTCGACGGGATTGAGAAGAAGATCGCCCAGCGGCTGAATACGCGCGTCGTCGGGTATGCGGCAAGCAGGGCGACCAATATGGTGGACAAGAAGAACCTGCTGAAATACATTACGCCTACCGACCTGAAAGCGTTCGGGCTGATCCCCGAAATCATTGGCCGCCTGCCGATCCTGACCTACCTGAATCCGCTGGATCGCAGCACGTTGCGCTGTATCCTGACCGAGCCGAAAAATTCGATCATCAAACAATACGTCAAGCTCTTTGAGATGGACGGGATCGCCTTGTCGTTCGACGAAGAGGTGTTTGAGTTTATTGTGGATATGGCTATGGAATTTAAATTGGGAGCCAGGGGTTTGCGCTCTATCGTAGAGGCGGTCATGATGGATGCGATGTACAGTATGCCATCGCAAAATGAGAAGACGTTGCATGTGACATTGACGTATGCAAAGAGTAAATTCGAAAAAACAGACGTAAACCGTTTGCAGATCGCATAATGAATAATGCTGTTTTAATATGCCTGATGTATGACAAAAAAGGATAACCTGACTGAGAAACTGAAGATTCATTTTGGTTTTGATACCTTTAAGGGGAATCAGAAAGCTATTATTGAAAATGTCCTGGCGGGGAACGATACGTTTGTCCTGATGCCGACGGGAGGTGGAAAATCCCTGTGTTACCAATTGCCCGCCCTCCTGTCTGAGGGGACGGCGATCGTCGTGTCGCCGCTTATTGCGTTGATGAAGAACCAGGTGGATGCGATGAGGAATTTCAGTGAAGAGGACGGTATCGCCCATTTCATGAACTCGTCGTTGAACAAAGCGGCTATCGACCAGGTCAAGGAGGATATCCTGTCGGGGCGGACGAAGCTGCTGTATGTCGCTCCCGAATCGCTGACGAAAGAGGAGAACGTCGATTTCCTGCGCCAGATCAAGATCTCGTTCTATGCCATCGACGAAGCGCACTGTATCTCGGAATGGGGGCATGACTTCCGGCCTGAATACCGCCGTATCCGTCCGATAATCACCGAAATAGGCAAGCGTCCGCTGATCGCGCTGACCGCTACGGCCACGCCGAAAGTCCAGCACGATATCCAGAAAAACCTGGGGATGATCGACGCGACGGTGTTTAAGTCGTCTTTCAACCGGTCGAACCTCTATTATGAGATACGGCAGAAGGGGCCGAACATTGACCGTGAGATCATTAAGTATATCAAGGCGAACGACGGAAAGTCGGGCATCGTCTATTGCCTGAGCCGCAAACGGGTGGAAGAGTTTGCCGATATCCTGAAAGCCAACGGGATCAAGGCGCTGTCTTACCATGCGGGGATGGATTCGCAGCAACGGACGGCCAACCAGGACGCTTTCCTGATGGAAGAGGCCGATGTCATTGTGGCGACCATCGCCTTTGGCATGGGGATCGACAAGCCGGACGTACGCTATGTGATCCATTATGATATCCCCAAAAGCCTGGAGGGCTACTATCAGGAGACCGGACGTTCCGGACGTGATGGAGGGGAGGGGCAATGCATCGCTTTCTATACGTATAAGGATCTGCAGAAGCTGGAAAAGTTCATGCAGGGCAAACCCGTCGCCGAACAGGAAATAGGGAAACAGCTATTGCTTGAAACGGCGGCCTACGCCGAAACATCGGTTTGCCGGCGAAAAGTGTTATTGCACTATTTTGGCGAAGAGTATACAGAAGATAATTGTGCAAATTGTGATAATTGTTTGAATCCTAAGAAGCAAGTGGAAGCAAAAGATTTGTTAAGCGCCGTACTGGAAGTGATCAGTACATTGAAAGAAAAATATAAAGCCGAATATGTCGTCAATATCTTAACGGGTAACGAAACCTCCGAGATCCAGTCCTACAAACACAACGAACTGGAAATCTTCGGGTCCGGTCAGGATGAGGACGAGAAGACCTGGAGCGCCGTCATCCGGCAAGCGCTCATAGCGGGCTATCTGACAAAAGACATTGAAAATTACGGGTTGCTGAAAATCTCCGAAAAAGGGAGGCGGTTTATCGAAGAGCCCGAATCGTTCAAGATTACGAAAGACAACGAGTTTGAGGATGAGGATGAAGAGGCGCCGGTGCGGGGCAGTTCGACCGGTGCGGTAGACCCGATCCTCTATTCGATGATGAAAGACCTCCGCAAGAAGCTGTCTAAAAGGCTGGAAGTCCCTCCTTTCGTTATTTTCCAGGATCCGTCGCTGGAGGCGATGGCGACGACCTACCCGGTCACGCTGGACGAGCTGCAGAATATTCCGGGCGTAGGCGCGGGAAAGGCGAAACGGTATGGCCAGGAGTTTGTCACCCTTATCCGCAAACATGTGGATGAGAACGAGATAGAGCGTCCCGAAGACCTGCGTGTCCGCACGGTGGCGAACAAGTCGCGGCTAAAGGTGTGGATCGTACAGAGTATCGACCGCAAGGTGGCGCTGGATGACATCGCATTGACCAAAGGGCTGGAATTTACCGAGTTGCTGGACGAGATCGAGGTGATTGTCTATTCGGGCACCCGTATTAATATCGACTATTTCCTGAATGATGTGATGGATGAAGATCATATTGAGGATATTTACGAATATTTTAAGGACTCGGAAACGGATGATTTAAAGGAGGCGATCGACGAATTGGGAAGCGATTATACGGAAGAGGAGATCCGCCTGGTACGCATCAAGTTCCTTTCCGAAATGGCCAATTAATCGCTTCGCATGATAGAGGCGGATATACTTTTTCAGCAAATTCTTCGTTTATATAAAATGATGTTTTGTAATGAATATGGAATATGGAAAAAGGATGCTTGATTAAAAAGGTATGGGTTCTATTCTTCTGTTTTGCCTGTCTGACGGGGAAAGCGAAAGGGGCTGACGATCCTGTGATTATGACTGTCGCCGGTAAGCAAATACCCCTCTCCGAGTTTTTGTTTATTGCCGGGAAGAACAATGAAGTCGATCTGTCGGATGCGAAGTCTGCCAAAGAGTATGTCGAGCTGTTTAAGAATTTCAAGCTGAAAGTCGCCGACGCCGAGGCCGCAGGGCTGGATACGACGCAGGCGTTCAGGGATGAGCTGGAGGAATACAAAGCCCAGTTGATCTCCACCTACCTCTCCAACAAAGAGGCGGAAGAGGCGCTCGCCAGAACGATCTACGACAGGCAATCCGAAATCCTTGAAGTCAGCCATATCCTGTTCAAACTGCCGGAAAAAACAATCGCCAAAGATACCGTAAGCGTCTATCAGCAAGCCATGCAGGTGTATGAGCAGGTGAAAAACGGCGATGATTTTGAGTCGTTCGGGAAAAAGCTGGCCGCCGACGATCCGCGCTATTTCGCGTATGAACATATCCGCGCCTTACAGCCGGCATATAGAACGAAAGCCTTTGAGGATGCGGCCTATTCCACACCTGCCGGAGGCGTATCGGCGCCTTTCAGGACGCGCGACGGGTTTCATCTCGTCAAAGTCCATAGCCGGACGCCCAATCCCGGATCTATCCAGGTGGCGCATATTTTGCTCGCTCTCCCGAAAGATTCCGCCGCCCGGGACGAAACGGAGGCGCTGGCCGCCGAGCTGTGTAAAAGGGCGAGGAACGGCGAGGACTTCGGGGAGTTGGCCAGGGAGTATTCGTCCGACAACACAAGGGATAACGGAGGGGTTTTGCCCCCATTCGGCATGGGGGGCGTGCTGAAATCGTTTGAAGAGGCGGCTTTCGCCCTGACGGTTCCAGGAGAGGTCTCCGATCCCGTCAAGACGGTCTATGGCTACCATATTATCCGGTTGATCGAAAAAACCGGCCTGCCGTCGTTCGACAATGAGAAATATTATATTATCCAGGCCTTGCGCCAAAGCGGAAGAGGTGCGGAGCTTACCCCTCTCGCCGGCGAGCTGAAAAAGGGATATGGCTATACCTGCTACCCGGAGGCATACGCGGAGCTGAGGCGGCTGTGCGACGATTATTTCCCGTCGGACAGGGCTTTTGAGGAGAACGCAAAGGGGATGGACAAACCGTTGTTCCGCCTCGCCGGGACGGATTATACGCAAAAGGAGTTTGTGCAATACCTGTCGCAAAACCCCTATTCGACCCAGACCTGTTCGGGCGATTTCCTGCAGGAGGTATTCGACGCCTTTGTCCGTGAGCGGATTGGGGCGATCAAATTGCAGGACATGGACGTCCGCTATCCGGAATATGCCCATTTGGTGCAGGAATACCGCGATGGCATTTTACTTTTCGAAATAAGCAACCGTAAGATATGGAGTCAGCCGGTGGAGGAACAGGCGGAGCTGGAAAAGAGGTGGATAAAGGAGTTGAATGGAAAATATCCGGTGACGATAAACCGCAAACTACTGGGTAAACTGAAACATAATTAAAACAAGGGGATGAGAAGATGTTGCTTCATTTTAATATTGTTTGTACCTTTGCTTTTTTCTTGCAAAAAGAGACAGGCAATCGGTGATGTGGAAATACTGGCAAAAATACATGAGCGTACATTGACCCGTTCCGGGGTAACGGCGTTGATCCCCCGCGGGGTATCTTCGGCGGACAGCTTCCTGATGGCGGAGAATTACATCAAAAAATGGGCGAAAGATGTGTTGGTCTATGAGGTCGCCATGCGCAACCTGCAAGATGAGAAGACGGAAATCGACCGTCTTGTCGAGGAGTACCGCTATTCGCTGACCCGCTACCGGTATCAGGAAAAGCTGCTCAGGGAGCGATTGTCGGTCAATATCCGCGAGAGCGACAAGATCAGTTATTACGAAGAGAACCAGAAAAAGTTCGTGCTGGACAAGGGGCTGATCAAGGGGGTGTTCCTGAAAATACCGGTGAATGCGCCCGGGCTGTCGGAGGTGAAAACGTGGTATAAGTCAAGCTCAAAGGAGTCGTTGGAAAAAATAGAGAAATACAGCATACAGAATGCGCTGATTTATGACTACTTTTACGACCGCTGGGTGGACTTTGACGAGATCATGGATAATATCCCGCTGCGGGTGTCGAATACGAACGCGTTTTTAAGGGGAAACAGGTCGGTTGAGGTGTCGGACAGCAGCTATTGTTATCTGTTGAACATACAGGAGTACCTCTTGTCGGGGAGCATCGCTCCGTACGATTATGCGGAGCCCCAGATTATTGAAATGCTGATCAATCAGAAGAAGATAGACTTCCTGAACCGTTTTGAAGAGGAGTTGTATAACGACGCGATCAAGAGCGGCGACCTGATCTTCAATACGGAACAGTAATGCGCATTTATATATAAAAAGGAAATAGAATGAAAAAGAGTTTTGTCGTATTTTTTCTTACCTGTTGTTCTCTGGTGGCGGTCGCCCAGGAGAATGTGATTGACGAAATCGTGTGGGTGGTAGGAGATGACGCTATCCTGCGTTCGGATGTCGAAACGCAACGTCTGTTTATGTTGAATGAGAACCAGCGGCTGGACGGCGATCCTTATTGTACGATACCGGAAGAGATAGCGATCCAGAAGTTGTACCTGAACCAGGCCAAACTGGACAGTATAGAGGTCAGCGACACGCAGATCCTCCAGAATGTAGACTACTGGATGAACGATGTATTGAACCGGATCGGCTCGAAAGAGAAGATGGAAGAGTACTTCAACAAGAAGATGTCGCAGATCAAGGAGGAACGGAAAGAGATGTTTAAGGAGCAGCAGATCATACAGATGATGCAACGCCAGCTGATCGGCGAAATCAAGCTGACCCCCTCCGACGTCAGGAAGTTCTACAACCAGATACCCAAAGACAGTTTACCGAATATCCCCACCACCGTAGAGGTGCAGATCATCATGCTGGAGCCCCGGATCCCTTTTGAGGAGACGGATGCGATAAAGGCGCGGCTGCGTGATTACACCGAGCAGATTACGAGCGGTAAAATGGAGTTTTCCTCCCTGGCGCTCCTCCATTCCGAAGATAACGAGTCGTCCCTGCATGGGGGGGAATTGGGCTTTATGGGGAAAACGCAGTTGCTCCCCGAATTTGCCAATGTCGCGTTCAACCTGAGCGATCCGAAGCGTGTTTCCAACATTGTGGAAACCGAATACGGCTTCCACATTATCCAGCTGATCGAGAAGCGCGGCGACAGGATCAACTGCCGCCATATCCTGCTGCGGCCGAGGGTTTCGGAGAAAGAGATCGTCGAAGCCACGAATAGGCTGGACTCCCTGTACACCGATTTACAGGCCAACAAATTCACCTTTGAAGAGGCGGCCACCTATATCTCGTTCGACAAGGATACGCGCAACAACAAAGGGTTGATGGTGAACCAGAAAATGGAAAGCAACAACTTTGGCACTCCCAAATTCGAAATGCAGGAGTTGCCGCAGGAGATTGGAAAGGTGGTGTACAACATGAAGGTGGGTGAAATATCCAAACCGTTCACCATGCTGACAAACAAGCAGAAAGAGGTTGTCGCAATCGTTAAACTAAAGGCGAGGACGGAGGCGCATAAGGCCAACATGTCCGATGATTACCTGGCATTAAAAAACATGGTTGAAGCCCAGAAACGCGAAGAGCTGCTGAAAAACTGGATCATAAAAAAGCAAAAGACGACTTATGTCCGTATCAGCGAGGGCTGGCGTAACTGCGATTTCAAATACCCCGGATGGGTTAAGGAATGAAAAAAACGGGTAAATTTCTTTTCATCGTCCTGTTTCATATCATTTTCTTTTGTGTATGGGCACAAATGCAGGAGGATATTCCCCCGAAGCAAACCGTTATCTATCTGCTGCATGCCGATACGACCTCGTTTGACGAAGCGGTCAACCCCGATATCAAGGTGCTGACCGGCAACGTCTCTTTCCGGCACGACAGCTCGTTCATGTATTGCGACAGCGCCTATTTGTATGAAAGCACCAATTCGCTGGAGGCCTTTGGCAATGTGCGTATGGAGCAGGGCGATACCCTGTTTCTGTATGGCGACCACCTGTTGTATGATGGGAATATGCAGTTAGCCCGGATGCGCGAACATGTCAGGATGGAAAACAAGAACGTGACGCTTTTTACCGACAGCCTCAACTATGACCGTTCGGTCAACGTGGGCTATTATTTTGAGGGAGGGCTGATTGTGGATGAAGAGAATGAGCTGTCTTCTTTTTACGGGCAATATTCGCCCGACACCAAGCAGGCCGTCTTCAATGACAGCGTCAGGCTGAACAACCCGGATTTCACCCTCTATTCCGATACGCTCCATTACCAGACGGATTCAAAGATCGCCACCATATTAGGCCCCTCGGTCATTGAGTCCGACAGCGGGACGATCTATTCTTCGCGCGGATGGTACAATACGGAAACGAATGTCTCCCTGTTGCTGGACCGCTCGCAGGTCGTTTCAGGCGATAAAACGCTGATGGGGGACTCCATCCTGTATGATAAAACGGTGGGCTATTCCGAAGTTTTCGGGAATATGTTTTTACAGGATACCCTGCAAAAGGCCATACTGCGGGGGGAATACGGCTTTTACAATGAATTGACGGAATATGCCTTTGCCACGGATAGCGCCTGCTTTATGGAATATTCCGAGGGCGATACCCTGTACCTGCACGCCGATACGATCCGGATGGCGACCGTTGATTCTACCTCCCGGGAGGTGAAAGCCTATTACGGCGTCCGTTTCTACCGGACTGATTTGCAGGGCGTATGTGATTCCATGCGCTACAATACCCGGGATTCGGTATTATATATGTATACCGATCCGGTCGTCTGGAACGGAGAGTACCAACTATACGGGGACACGATTCTCGTTTTCCTGAACGACAGTTCCATCCAGTATGTCCATGTGATGGAGTTCGCTTTCGCCGTCCAGTATCTGAATGTCTCCTGTTACAACCAGTTGAAAGGGAACGACATGAAAGCCTATTTCGAGCAGCAGGCCGTCCGGCAGATTGATGTCGGCGGGAATGTCGAATCCATCTATTACGTGATAGACGGGGGAGAGATGGTCGGTATGAACCACACCAAAAGCCCTTACCTCACCATTTGGCTAAAAGATAACCAGATGGATAAGATTAAGATGTGGCCGGCCTCCGAAGGGACAAATTACCCGATCCCGGATTTAACCCCCGAACTGAAGCTGCTGAAAGACTTCTACTGGTTCGACTACCTGAGGCCCAAAAACAAAGACGATATCTATCAGGTGATAAGAAGAAAAACGGAAGATGTACCGAAAAGAGGGAATAAATTCGTACATTCGTAGCGCTGATTCATTCACTTGTAAAATTGATAGTATATGGCATTTTTTTCGTTTTATAATGTGCGTAGGCCGCGCCAGTTTGAGCATAAACCGATCTATTGGGATCCCCGCAAGGAAGATCTGGAAGAGCGTACCCGCCGGATTAAACGCGAGTTGGGGGTGGAAATACCGGAGGAGGAGTACAAACCCTCCATCAAAGGCACTTTTATCGAGGGGACGACTCACCTGAAAAAAAACCGGACGAAAGGGCATGATGCGCGAAGCCGTCAATATTCGAATATCAGGCTGATCGTCATCCTCGTCATATTGGCTACACTGTTTTGGGTTTTCTTCTTGAAATGAGCGATATCATTCATTTACTTCCGGACAGTATTGCCAACCAGATTGCGGCAGGAGAGGTGATCCAACGGCCGGCTTCCGTGGTTAAGGAGCTGGTGGAGAACGCCGTCGATGCGGGGGCGAACGTCATCCAGGTCAACATAAAAGATGCGGGGCGGACGCTCATCCAGGTCATTGACGACGGGAAAGGGATGTCTGAAACCGACGCCCGCATGGCATTCGAACGGCACGCCACGTCGAAAATCGCCTCCGCCGACGATTTGTTCGCCCTCCATACGATGGGATTCAGGGGCGAAGCGCTGGCCTCTATCGTGGCCGTAGCGCATGTCGAACTGCGTACGCGCCTCAAAGGGGCGGAATTGGGTACGCGGCTTTCCATCGCCGGGTCGGTGCTGGAGGAGATCGAATCCATTGCCTGCCAGGATGGGAGCAACTTTTCGGTGAAAAACCTCTTCTTTAATGTGCCGGCGCGTAGAAAGTTCCTGAAGTCCAACGACGTGGAATTTCGCACGATCATCAACGAATTTGAACGGATCGTATTGGTGAATCCGCACATCGCCTTTTCGCTTTACCACAACAATACGGAGATATTCAACCTGCCCGAATCAGGCCTGCGCCAGCGCATTATGAACGTCTATGGAAAGACGATCAACCAGAAGCTGCTTTCCGTGGAGGTGCAGAGTTCCCTGGTCACGCTGTCGGGGTTTGTCGGACGCCCCGATTCCGTCAGGAAACGCGGCGCATTGCAGTATTTCTTCGTCAATGGCCGCTATATGAAGCATCCCTATTTTCATAAGGCGATTATGCAGGCGTATGAACAACTGATCCCGACGGGAGAAATGCCGAACTACTTTATCTATTTCACGCTCGATCCGGCTACGATTGACGTAAATATCCACCCGAACAAGACGGAGATCAAGTTCGAAAACGAACAACCCATCTGGCAAATCCTCTCGGCGGCAACCCGCGAGGCGTTGGGGAAATCCAGCGCTATCCCGACGATCGACTTCAATACGGACGACGCCATCCCCATCCCCATCTATAATCCGGCCGTGGAGACGGGAGGGTATAAAGCCCCCGATGTCCATGTCGACCCCACCTATAATCCGTTTACCACCCACTCCCCCTCGCCGGCCTCGCCGGGGAAAATCCCCGAGTTCGACTGGTCTAAGCTCTATCAGGGGTTTGAAGAAAAACGCACGGCGATCCTGCCGGACGATGAGCCGTACGCCGGTTCGGAGGCTATCGAACCCGCCCTGCCCGAGAGGGAAGAGCAACTTTTTGAAGAGCTGTCCAATAGCTGCTACCAATATAAGGGGCGGTACATCATCACGTCTATCAAGTCGGGGCTGGCCCTGATCGACCAATACCGCGCCCATGTGCGTATCCTGTTCGACCAGTACATTGGCAATATACGCCGGCAGAAAGGCGCTTCCCAACAAATGCTTTTCCCCGAAATCGTAGAGTTTACCGCCGGCGAAGCGGCCATGTTGCCGTCCATACTGGACGACCTGTATCATGTCGGCTTCGATTTGAGCCATTTGGGGAACGACTGCTACGCGATAAACGGTATGCCGGCGGGCGTTGAGAACCTGCATCCGGTGACGTTGGTCAAAGATGCGGTCAGCCATGCGATCGAAACGGGCTGCCAGGCGCGGGAAGAAATTTGCAACGCGATCGCCCTCTCTTTGGCGAAGGCCGCCGCTATCCGTCCGGGAAAAACGCTTTCCCCCGAAGAGATGAACCACCTGATCGCCTCCCTTTTCTCGTCCTCATCCCCCACCTACACCCCCGACGGAAAAGTGATCATGTTCCTCCTAAACGATGAAGAATTGGAAAAACGATTGAAATAAATACCATGAGAACATTTGTCCATTTATCTGTTTTAGCTACTGTTTGCCTGGTAGCGAACGGCGCTCTTTATGCTCAGCAAAAAGCGTCATTCCTCTCTCCCCCTCAAGTCGTTCAACATCTGGAAACGCAGTATAGGTATGCGGAGGGAAACCGCAAATTCACCGGTATACCGAGTTTTGCCATTACCGCCGGAGGCAGGATGTGGGCGACATGGTATGCCGGCATGACGCCCGATGAAGATGACAACAACTATGTCGTACTCGCGACAAGCGGTGACGGGGGCGATACGTGGGAGGAGGTACTTGTCGTGGATCCCGACGGGAAAGGGCCGGTCAGGGCCTTTGACCCCGAACTCTGGATATCGCCGGACAATACGCTTTGGCTCTTTTGGGCGCAGGCGGTAAAGCATGACGGCTCTGTTTCGGGCGTGTGGACGATACGCACGAAAGAGGTGGAGCGGAAAAATCCGGTGTGGTCGAGCCCCGAACGATTGACGGATGGTATTATGATGTGCAAACCGACGGTTCTTTCAAACGGGGATTGGGTATTGCCGGTATCTACATGGATGACGGCCGAAAGCGCAAAAGCCGTCGTCTCGACCGACCGGGGAAAAACCTGGAACGTTCGGGGAGCATGCGATATACCGGAGCATGAAAGGACATTTGACGAACCAATGATCGTTGAAAAAAAAGACGAATCACTGTGGATGTGGATAAGGACGGAAAGCGGAATAGGAGAGAGCTTCTCGAAAGACAGGGGCAAGACGTGGAGCAAATTCCGCCCCATGGATATCAAGCATGAAAGCGCACGCTTTTTTGTCCGCCGCTTGATGTCGGGGAACCTCCTGTTGGTGAAGAACGGCCCTATCGAATATGAAACCGGACGGCGGCATTTGATGGCTTTCCTCTCTAAAGACGACGGGACAACCTGGTCGAGGGGCTTGCTTCTTGACGAAAGAGCCGTCGTTTCATACCCGGACGGGCAGCAGGCGGAAGACGGCAGGATTTATATCACATACGATTACAACCGGACGACCGATCAGCGGATTTTCCTGACAAGCTTTACCGAAGAAGACATTTTAGCCGAAGATTATGATGTGAGATTGGCCAAGGTATACACGAACAGGAGGTGTATTAGCCGAGGTGGTACACATTCTTTCGTAGGGTGGTGAAATAGAATTGAGAAAAAAGAGTTACGAAAACGGCGTTTTCGGTCTATTTTGTCAATAGAGTTGTAAAATATTTCCGTTTTATGCATCAAATTTCGCTTATTGGTATACAAATTGAACAAACAGGTTTACATACGTGTCATTATTACGTATATTTGCCCCTGTGGATTTTTAATAATTATATTATCGTTATTTTAAGGCGTTCGGGCTTGTGAAAGTCTGAACGTTTTGTTTATATACATTTCTTTGCGCATTCCCGTTTACGCGGATGCGCATTGGCGAAAATTTCTTTGCGCAAAGAAATTTATCGCAATGCGCAAAGAAATTTTCGCCAATGGCTCCCGTCCGAAAATGGTCTTTATTCTGCGGTGATCTTTCCCTCGAGGGCGACGCTGGAGGCGTCTTTCCCGATCATGATGTTGAAGAGGCCGGGTTCTACGACGAAATTCAGATCCTTGTCCCACAGGCCGAAGCTGCGGTAGGGGAGGGAGAGTTCCACCTGTTTGCTTTCGCCGGGGGCGAGCGTGACGCGTTTGAACGCTTTCAGCTCTTTCAG
>JAISRY010000012.1 GCA_031273385.1 Tannerellaceae bacterium
AAAATAGCTCCCGAGCAAATAAAAATAGCTCCCGTCCCGTTTAAAATAGCTCCCGTCCCGTTTAGAATAGCTCCCGTCCGGTGAAGGGGTGGAAAAATAAATTATCGCCGGGATTTGGATTGTAAGGGAAAATAGTTACCTTTGCAGCCGGGTAAGTCCTACACGGTCTGCTCCCTCGAAATCCCCCAGGGCTTGACCGCAGCAAGGGTACGCAGGTTGTAGCGACGCGATGTAGTAAGCTTACCCTTTTTTGTTTCTTTAGCCGGGGTACAAAATATATATGGAAAAAACGAAGATATCAGCCCGTCTCTCGCGGTTGGAAGAGTACCGGACGGTCTTTTTGCTGTGGATGGCATCGGCGGCTTTGTATGGGTGCATTAAATTCCTGATCGGGAAGTATAACAACTACAAGATATACGAAGGGGTTTTTGGTCATGCAGCAGGCGGAACTTCTTTGTATGCATCCTATCCCGAGTACTACGACACCAACCATTACGGGATTCTTTTCAGCCTCGTTATCGCTCCCTTTTCCCTGCTTCCCCATTGGGCGGGTATCGTGTTGTGGATCATGGGGAATACCGCTTTCCTGTTTTATGCCGTTCGCCAACTGCCCCTGACGCGCCGGCAAAAGCTATTTGTGTATTGGTTTGCCTTTTGCGAGTTGATGACGACGCAGGGCGTACAGCAATTCAATATCTCCATCTGCGCCATAATCCTGCTCACCTTTGTCCTGATCGAAAAGCGGCGGGACTTTTGGGCGGCCTGTTTCCTGGTCGGCGGAACGTTTATCAAGCTGTATCCGGTCGTCGGATTCGCCTTTTTCTTCTTTTCCCGCCGGAAGACGGCCCTGCTCCTTTCCGCCCTTTTCTGGGCTGTGTTGTTCTTTTTCCTACCCGTTATCTATACGCCGGGCATCGACTATGTGACCTCCCAATATGTCGAATGGTTTCATTCCCTGATGCTCAAAAACGGGGAGAACCTGTTCGCCGCCTCACAGAATATCTCCCTGCTCGGCCTGGTACGCAAAGTGTCGGGAAGCGCGGCCTATAGCGATCTTTGGCTGATCGTACCGGGGTTGGCGCTTTTCTGTCTGTCCTATTTGCGGGTGTCGCAGTATAAGCACCTCCGTTTCCGCTTGATGATGCTGGCGCATGTCCTGCTGTTTGTCGTCCTGTTCTCTACCGGTTCGGAGGCCAACAGCTATGTGATCGTCATGGCCGGCGTGGCCATCTGGTACCTGTCCAGCCCGTCGGCGCACCGGAGGTACAACCGTTGGCTGCTCGTCGTCACGCTGATCGTCGTGGGCATCTCCACGACGGAGCTGGTTCCCGCCTTTATCCGGAGGCAATTCATCAATCCCTACGTGCTGAAAGTGTGGCCTTGCGTCCTTGTCTGGCTCACCGTCTGCTACGAGATGTGTTTCCTGGATTTCAGGCAGCGGTTAGCGGAATAACGGCAAATTTTGATTATCTTTGGGGCTGAAAAATGATAGAATAAACGAAGCGTAAAATATGATTCAACAGGAACTGGCTTGCGATTTGTCCCTGAAATGGGGCAGGATGCGGCAGGCTATGCGGGAAGAGGGGGCGGACGGATGCCTGCTTTCGGTGGATGTGAACCTCTACTATGTCACCGGACGGGTTTACAGCGGTTACTTTTACCTGCCCGTCGAGGGTGAGCCCTGGTTCTTTGTGAAGCGGCCAGGCGGATATGCCGGGGAACGCGTCGTCTATATCCGTAAGCCGGAGCAGATGGCGGAGATACTGGCCGATAGCGGCGTGCAGCGGCCTGGGAAGCTACTCCTCGAAGCCGGCGAACTGACCTACAACGACTATATCCGTTTACATGCCGTCTTCGATCCGCCCCATACCGGGGACGCCACGGCGCTGATGCGTACCGTGCGCCGGATCAAAACGCCATGGGAGATCGCTCAGTTCCGCATTTCAGCCAGGCGCCATGCCGAGACATACGCCTGCATACCCGCCTGTTACCGGCCGGGGATGACCGACCTCGAATTTCAGTACGAAATAGAACGGCTCATGCGCAAGAACGGCTCGATCGGGATATTCCGCGCCTTTGGGGCGAATATGGATATTTTCATGGGAAGCGTGCTGGCCGGCAGCAATGCCGAGGTCGCTTCCCCTTTCGACTTTGCCCTGGGGGGCGAGGGGGTCAGTCCCTCTTTCCCGCTTGGCGCGTCGGGGGTGTCGCTTGAGACGGGGACGGCGGTCATGGTGGATATGGCCGGTAATTTTACGGCCTATATAACGGATATGACCCGCGTCTTCTCCATTGGGAAACTGACCGGCGAGGCCTATCGCGCCCACCAGGTTTCGCTGGCTATCCAGCGGGAGGTGCAGCAGGTCGCCCGTCCCGGCGTCGCCTGTGCGGACGTCTACCACCTGGCTGCCGGGATAGCCGGAAAGGAGGGGCTTTCCTCCTGTTTTATGGGGACAAGGCAGCAGGCCGGCTTCGTCGGGCATGGCATCGGGATACAGATCAACGAACTGCCGGTATTCTTCCCACGCTCGAAAGAGGTGTTGGAGCCTGGTATGGTCTTTGCCCTGGAGCCGAAGTTCGTCATCCCCGGCGTCGGCGCAGTAGGGATAGAGAACAGTTTCCTGGTGACGGAGACGGGGATCGAGAAGCTGACGTATGCCGAAGAAGAGATAATTGACATAACATAATGGATATAAAATGATACGCACAATGAACACAATGAAAAGAACAATGACATTCCTCTCCCTGCTGGCGATACTGGTTATGCCGGCGAATGGGGCGGAGGTGAAAGATGTCAAACCGGTAAAGAACGTGATCGTTATGATTCCGGACGGTACGTCGCTGGCCGTCGTGTCGATAGCCCGCTGGCTACAATGGTACACCCACCCGGAGCAGCCCTCCCTCCATATCGACCCCTACCTCTGCGGGACGGTGCTTACCCATTCGTCCAACGCCCCTATCGGGGATTCCGCCCCGACGACCTCCTGCTATATGACCGGCTATCCCAGCCTGACGGGGTTTGTGTCGACCTATCCGGTGAGCGATCCGGAGAACGACATCTACCCGACCGATCCCGCCCGCGCCTATCAGCCGTTGACGACCGTCCTGGAGGGGGCTAAGCAGACGCTGGGCAAGGCAGCCGGACTGGTGTTTACCTGCGAGTTCCCCCACGCTACGCCGGCGGACTGTTCGGCGCATAGCTACAACCGCGGCAAATACGCCTGGATTGCGCCCCAGATGGTGCATAACGACCTCGCGGTGGTGATCGGGGGCGGCGTCTCCCTGCTTTCGGAGGAGAACGAAGCCTATTTGACATCGAACGGCTATGCGGTTCATAAGAACGACCTGAAAGGGATGCGCAACGAGCCGTCGGAAAAGATGTGGGCGTTGTTTGGCGACAGGGAGATGGCGTACGATATCGACCGCTGCCCCGACGAACAACCCTCTCTCGAAGAGATGACCCGCACGGCGATCGAGAAGCTGTCGAAGAACGGGAACGGCTTCTTCCTCATGGTCGAGGGGAGCAAAATAGACTGGGCGGCGCACGCGAACGACCCGGTGGGTATGGCGACCGACTTCCTGGCGTTCGACCGCGCCTGCGGAGCCGCCCTGGAGTTTGCCCGCGCAGATGGCGAAACGGCGGTAGTGATCCTCCCCGACCATGGCAATAGCGGTATCAGCCTGGGTGTCCGTCGTTGCGGAGGGTACGACAGGCTGACGAAAGACCAGCTGTTCCACGCCTTTTCCCTCTTCAAACTGACGGCCGAAGGGTTTGCAAAAAAGGTAAACGGCAGCCCGGCATCCGACGTGCAGGCGATCTTCCGCGAATACGCCGGTTTTGAGTTAAGCGATGAGGAGTTGCAAGCCCTGTACCATTGCAAGGAATACAAAAACAGCCCTGTCCCGGAAAACGAACGGACATCGAAAGGCATTGAACCCTCCCTGTACAGCGGCTCGCTATCCTCCTTTATGGCAAACCTGATCACGTCGAAAACCTGTTTCGGCTTCACGACAGGCGGGCATACCGGCGAAGAGGTCTTCCTGGCCGCCTACCACCCCGCCGGCTCGATCCCTGTGGGGATGCATACGAACATCGAGCTGAACCATTACCTGTGCGCCCTGTTCGGCCTGGAGGGAAAGCTGGACGAACTGACCGCACAGCATTTCGCCCCCCACACCGAGGTATTCGCCGGATACACCTACAACATTATTCCCCCCACCACCGGAGGAAAGGATGATTTCCCCACCCTGATCGTCAAACACAAAAAGAAACAGCTGACCATCCGCCCCTTCACCAACATCGTCCTTTCCGGCAAAAAAGGAAACGAAGAGATCCGCCTCCCCTCCGTCGTCGTATACGTAGACAAAAACAACACGTTTTACCTGCCTGCCAACCTTGCGGATTATTTTCAGTGAATAGTGAATAGTGAATAACGAATAGTGAATAGTGGATAATTGTATCCGCTTGTCCTCAAAGGCGGTCTTAAGGTTCTTAAGAGGCTTAAGACATTTAAGGGGCTTAAGGGCGCCTTTGAATGACGACCTCGGTGGCTGAGCCTGTCGAAGCTATCCCGAAAGAGTATGCATCCTTTTTGGAAAGAGTATGCATACTTTTCCGAAAGAGTATGCATACTCTGGATTGCCGACGCTGCGTTTATAATGACGACGAATCACAATCGTATGAAAATCAACGTTTAGTACCCGTCATTGCGAGTACCCAATAAACTGCGTTTATCAAAAAGGGGAAATGACGAGAATTTACAATCGGCTAAAAATCAATCAATTCTCGTCATTTCCCCTTTTTGATAAACGCAGTTTATTGGGTACTCGCAATGACGGGTACTAAACGTTGTTTTTCACACGATTGTGATTCGTCGTCATTATAACACGCACACATACACACCCTCCCCATCCTGAAAATTCTAAAATTCTGAAAATTCTGATTCGGACAGGTGGGACAAAAGGAATTTATTCGTACCTTTGCGGGGCAATAATGGTGTAACTTTTTGCTTTCGCAAATGGTTAGTAAAAGGGAATCCGGTGAAAGGCCGGAGCTGTACCCGTAGCTGTAAGTTCTATTATTCCTTGGCGTACTCGTTGCCACTGACAATCTGTTGGGAAGGCGGCCGGCAAAAGGAGAACGAGCCAGAAAACCTGCCATTGTTTTTTTATACAAACCCTCGGGTGAAGGCGTTTGGTAAACCTGTTTTTAAAGGACGTATGTTTAAGTTATCAGTGATTGAAAAAGGATTCTTATGTATCTGTATCTGTTTGTTCGCGTCGGTTCATTCGTATGGGCAGAAGGCGGATACGACGCTTCAGCGCCGCTTGCCGGAGGTGGAGGTGACGGAAAAGGTGCGTCCCTCCGTTACGCGCGAAAGCGCTCCGCTTCAGGTGATCGACAAGGGGGGCTTTGAGCGGTTGGGGTTGCAGGAGCTGTCGGAAGCTGTCCGCCGCTTTTCGGGCGTGACGGTGAAAGATTATGGCGGTATCGGCGGTTTGAAGACGGTTTCGGTACGCAGCCTGGGCTCGCAGCATACGGCGGTCAGTTACGATGGCCTGTCCATTACCGACGCACACGGCGGACAGGTGGATATCAGCCGTTTCTCGTTGGACAACGTCGAGGCGGTCTCCCTGTCGATCGGGCAAACGGACGATATTTTCCAGGCGGCGCGGATGTATGCCTCGTCCGGCGTGTTGCGCATCTCGACGCGAACTCCCCGTTTTGACACGAAGAATAGCCACGTCGAGGGGCGGGTGGCGGCGGGGCGGTTCGGCATGTTCAACCCCTCGTTGCGCTACGACCGGAAGCTCAGCCGGCAATATGCCCTCTCCCTCCATGCCGACTGGCTACGGGCGGACGGGCGGTATCCCTACACCTTTACCAACGGGAATACCGTGACCGAAGAGAAGCGGAACAACAGCGATATCAGCAGCCTCAGGACGGAACTGAACCTTTTTGCCGACTGGGAGAAAGGCGGGACGCTCCGGCTGAAAGGCTACTGGTTTGATTCCGGCCGCGGACTGCCCGGGTCGGTGATCCTGTACAACGATTACCATAAGGAGCGGCTTCGCAACCGCAACGGCTTCGTGCAAAGCACATACGCCCGCCCGTTCAACGATCGTTTCTCTTTCAAGGCGCAGGGGAAATTCGATTACGCGCATATCCTCTACCGGGATTTCCACAGCAAATATATCGACGGCATACAGAAAGATACCTATACCCAAAGGGAGTACTATCTTTCGGCCGCCCTGCTGTATGCGCCGGCGCGAACCCTCTCTTTTTCGTTCGCCGAAGACCTTTTTATCAATACGCTGGATGCCAATACGCCGGCCTGCGTTTTCCCCGAACGGTTGACGTCGCTATCCGCCCTTGCCGCGCAGTATAAAGACAGCCGGCTCACCGCGACGGCCGTCCTGACGGGTACGTTCACCGCCGAACGGGTGGAAAAGGGCGAAGCCGCCCCGGGACGTCGACGCCTGTCGCCCGCCGTAAGCCTGTCGTACAGGATACTGAACGGGCAAAACCTCAGGGTAAGGCTTTCGTACAAAGACGCTTTCCGTCTTCCCACGTTCAACGACCTCTATTACGACCGCCTGGGCAATCGCCGGCTGAACCCCGAAAGGGCTTCGCAATACAACGCCGGGCTGACCTGGAGCGGCGATCTGCCGTACCTGGGGATCGACTATATCAGCCTGACGGCGGACGCCTACTATAACAAGATATATGACAAGATCGTGGCCATCCCCACTATGTTTATCTGGAAAATGATGAACATGGGAGAGGTGGATATCAAAGGGGTGGATGTGAACCTCTCCGCCCGTTTCCGCCTGCCCGCCTCCGTCCGTCTCCAGGTGGACGGCGCCTATACGCGGCAGGAGGCGGTGGACGTGACCGACAGGGAGGCGAAGACGTATAAGCACCAGTTGCCCTATACGCCCCTACACTCCGGTTCGGCCTCCCTCGCCGTCGAACATCCGTGGCTCAATGCCGGCTGGCTGCTGACGGCCGTCGGCGACCGTTATTCGCTTCCGCAGAATATGGAGGCCAACCGGATGAAAGGGTATGTGGAGCAACAGCTTACGTTCAGCCGGACGTTTGCCCTCCGCCGCGCCTCCTCCCTGCGTTTGCAGGCGGAGATCGTCAATGTGGGGAACGTCACCTACGATGTGATCCGCTACTATCCCATGCCGGGGCGTTCCTACAGGGGAAGTATACGTTATGTTTTCTGACTGTATTTTACTAACTGATTAAATAAAAGTAATCTTATGAATGCGAAAAAGTTTATCTCTCTCTCTCTTACCTCTTTATTGGTACTCTTCTCGTTGGCGTCGTGCGACGGGAAAGACGATGACCTGTTGACGCCTGCACAGGCGGTCTCCGACCTCTCCTTTACGGATACGGATACGGAAGCGGGGAAAATCGCCGGAACGCTCACCTGGACGCTCCCCGATCCCGAAACGAATATCGACGAATATGTCGTCTACCTGGGTGACAACAATACGGACAGAAGCGCCGAACTGGGGAAAGTAACGAAAGGGACGACCTCTCTTGACATTCCCCAAGGTACTGTCCACAAGGCGTACCTGCTTGTCGTGGCAAAGAACGCCGCCGGCGAATCGACCAATATCGCCAGCCTCGCCGTGACCGACCTGCAGCCGGTATTGACGCCCGGACAGGCGGTCTCCAACCTCGCCTTTACGGATACGGATCCGGAAGCGGGAAAAATCGCCGGGACGCTCACCTGGACGCTCCCCGAATCCGAAACGGATATTGACGAATATGTCGTCTACCTGGGAGACAACGAGACGGACAAAAACACCGAACTGGGGACGGTAACGAAAGGGACGACCTCTTTCGACGTCCCCGCAGGTACCGGCTACAAGGCTTTCTTCCTGGTCGTAGCGAAGAATGACGGTGGCGAATCCTCCGATATCGCCGCCCTCGCCGTCACCGACCGGCAGCCGGCCTCTATGGGTTTCTACATCCTCAACAGGGGGAACTGGAACGAAAACAACGCTTCGCTGGCGTACTACAATTTCACGACGGGCGTAATGACCCCCAACCTCTATCGAACCGCCAACAACGAAGGCTTGGGCGACGGCGCCGAACAGCTGCTTGTCTACGGCTCGAAAGTCTACGTGACGGTGACGACCTCAAGCCGCCTGGCCGTCATGGAGACAGGCGGGAGGTTGATACAGTCGTTGCCCATAAGGAAAGGGAATGTCCCGATGGAGCCCCGCTGTATGGCGGCGCATAACGGCAAGGTATACGTCAGTTATTATGCCGGACATTCGGTGGCGGTATTGGATACGGCTACGCTCACGATCGAGAAAGAGGTCAGCGTCGGGCGTTATCCCGAGCAGTTGGCCATTACCGGCGGAAAGCTCTACGTCGCCAATTCGGGCGGGCTTGATGGCAGTACGACAACCGGTTACGGAAAAACGGTTTCGGTGATCGACCTGCAATCGTTTACGGTAGAGAAAGAGATCGAGGTGGTGATCAATCCCGTCCAGCTGGCCGCCGACAGCCAGGGCGACGTCTACCTGATCTCGATGGGTGACTACGGGACGGTGAAAAACACCTTGCAGCGCATAGACGGTGCGACCGGCACGGTCACCACGATGGGAGAGGCTTCGCTGATATCCCTGGTGAACGACAAGCTCTATGCCATATACGCACAATACAACGATCCGAATATCACCTACCGGAAATATGACGCGCTGACGGAGACGGTGGAAAACGACTCTTTCATCACGGACGGGACAAGCATCACCAGCCCGAACGCCCTTGCGGTAGACCCGGTCACCGGAAAGATCTATATCACGGATTTCGTCTATGGCTCGACCGCTACGCTGTACCTCTTTTCGGCTGACGGGCGATTGGAGAAGAGAGAGGATACGGGAGGGTATGACGCGAAGTGGATGACATTCCTGATCCAACGCTGATGGGAAAGCATTTTTCTCTGTTTATAATCGGTTTGACCGCCCTGGTCGCCTCATGCGGGCGACCGGGCAGTCAATCCCCCCCCGCGGAAACGGGTGCCTCTGTCGCCGTCCGTTACGCGAAGGGGTTTCGCATCGAGCGGCACGACACCTATACGTCCGTGGAGGTGGCCAATCCCTGGGATACGACCCGCCTGTTGCAACGCTACCTGTTGATCGACAGGGAGCGCCCCCTGCCCGACGGTTTGCCGGAGGGGACGATCCTCCGAACGCCGTTGCAAAACGTGGCGGTCTATACCTCCGTACATGCCTCGATCATCAGCCAGTTGGGGGAAACCGGCCGCATCACCGGCGTATGCGAACCCCAGTATATGGCCTCCCTGCCGGTGTTGGAGGGGATACGCGCCGGACGGATCGCCGACCTGGGCATGGCCACTTCGCCCGATGTGGAACGGATGATGGACATCGGGACGGAATATATCATCGCCTCCCCTTTCCAGAACAGCCATTACGGGCAGGCCGGAAAGCTGGGCATCCCCATTATCGAAGCGGCGGACTATATGGAGGCGCATCCGCTGGGACGGGCGGAGTGGGGGCGTTTCTACGGCCTACTGTTCCATCAAGAGGCGCTGGCCGACTCTATCTTCCACGAAACGGAAGCGCATTACCTCTCCCTCAAAGCGCTGGCCGAGACAGCCCCAACGCGCCCCACCGTTCTGTCGGAGAAGCGTTACGGCTCTTTCTGGTATGTGCCGTCCGGCGAGAGTTATATCGCCCATTTCTTTGAAGATGCCGGAGCGGATTACCTGTTCGCCGACCTGCCCGGGCAGGGGAGTGCGCCGCTGGCCTTTGAGACTGTCCTGGACAGGGCGATCCATGCGGACTTCTGGTTGATCAAATACAACCAGGAGGAGGAGATGACCTACCGCGACCTGCGCGTCGAATACACGCCCTACCAACACTTCGACGCCTACTCGAAACACGCCGTCTATACCTGCAACATCGGGAAAACGCCCTACTACGAAGAGACACCCATCCACCCCGATTACCTGCTGGAAGACCTGATCTGGGTCTTTCACCCCGACCTGCTCCCCGGCTATACGCCGCGCTATTACCGAAAAATGCGAGAAGAGTTGAGAGTTGAGAGTTGAGAGTTGGGAGGCTCCAGGGTCAACGCATTAAAATGTATGTTTCAGTACGCCAATGACGCATGCGATAAATGGCTCTCGTAGAGAGCTAACATAGCTAGGCAAAGGCGAGTTGAGAGTTGAGAATTGAGAGAGAAGGTGTCTCCACTCGCTGCGCTCGGTCGACATGACGTTCTTGCTTGCGCTCGGTTATAATGACGACGAATAGCAATCACCTGAAAATCAAATAGTACCCGTCATTGCGAGTACCCAATAAACTGCGTTTATCAAAAAGGGGAAATGACGAGAATTGATTGATTTTTAGCCGATTGTAAATTCTCGTCATTATAAACG
>JAISRY010000116.1 GCA_031273385.1 Tannerellaceae bacterium
GGGACAGACACTGCGTCAGTTGCCACAACGCCCCCGACTCTCCGGGCAACCTGAATCTCTCCGGACGGGAGACCCGCCTCTTCAACGAATCGTATGAAAACCTGGTACCCGAACGCCGCATCAACCCGCAGCTCGACCGGGACCTGCTGGGCCTCGTTGTCGGTGAAAACCATCCCAAGACAGGCAATATCCACTACCTGCCGCCCTATTCGATGGGATCATACACCTCTGTGCTGGTGGCGATGTTCTCGCCGGATATCACGCTCGGCGATCCCCTGGCGCGGAAGAGGGCGGAACACCTGGCCGCCGTACACGATACGATCAGGCTGCAACCTGCGGAACTGTTGAAAATCACCAATTGGGTGGATACCAATTGCCAGTATTACGGCACCTATTACGGAAAAAGGCACGTGCAGTTCAAAGGCTCCCCCGGCTACCGCGAGGAATACGACACACAAACAGCCCTTTCTCCCGAACCGCCCGAACCGTTCACCCTCGTACCGTAGCAAAATGAAGATGGAAGTAGCTTATTAATCAACACATAAAAAAGAGACAAAATGAAACAGCGTATGATTATTTTGGCAGGAATCCTGCTCCTGTCGTCGTGCAGGGACGATGTATTGCCGCCGCAGGCTTTCGGGCCTGTGCCGGATGAAACCCAGATGGCATGGCATGAACGTGAGCAGTTCGCGTTTATCCATTTTACGACTAACACGTTCACCGACAAGGAGTGGGGCTATGGCGACGAAAGTCCCGGCATCTTTAATCCCACCGCTTTCGATGCCGACCAGTGGGCGGAAACTATCCGGGATGCCGGCTTGACCGGTATTGTCCTGACGTGCAAGCATCACGACGGTTTTTGCCTGTGGCCAAGCGCTTACACCGAACACTCCGTGAAGAACAGCCCCTTTCTCGACGGTAAAGGCGACGTCGTGAAAGCCGTGTCCGATGCATGCCGCAAGTATGGCCTGTTTTTCGGCGTCTACCTCTCGCCCTGGGACAGGAATTATGCGCAATACGCTTTCCCGGAATACATTACGTATTTTAGAAACCAGCTGACGGAACTGCTGAGCAACTACGGTGAGGTGTCCGAAGTCTGGTTCGACGGCGCCAACGGTGGCGACGGATATTATGGCGGCGCACGCGAGATGCGTAAAATTGATGCCTCGACATATTACGACTGGCCAAATACCTACGCCCTTGTCCGCCAACTTGCTCCCCGCGCCGTGATGTTTAACGGCCCTACCATCCGCTGGTGCGGCAATGAGCGTGGTTATGCCGGTGAAACAAACTGGAATACCTATACCGAAGATGCTCCTTTCGAGGGCGATCTGAACAAACGGTTGAATACCGGCGACGAAGACGGCAAGGCATGGCTTCCGGCCGAAGTGGATGTCTCCATCCGTCCGGGCTGGTTTTATCATGCTTCGGAAGACGGTCACGTAAAAACGCCTGATATGCTCTTCAAGATTTATCTCGAGTCCGTCGGGCGCGGCTCCAGCCTGATCCTCAACCTCCCTCCCGACCGGCGCGGACTTCTCCACGAGAACGACGTAAAAGCCCTGGCGGGATGGAAAGCGCGGCTCAACGAAGCCTTTGCCGTAAACCTTGCCGCCGGCGCCAAAGCCAAAGCCGACACCTGGCGCGGAAAATCCAAACGCTACGCCGCCCCGAACCTGACCGATGGCGACAGGGAAACCTACTGGGCAACGGATGACGGCGTCACAACCGGCAGCATCGAAATCAACCTGGGAGCGCCGAAGAGGGTGAGTTATGTCCTGATCCAGGAATACATCCGCCTCGGGCAGCGTGTGAAGTCGTTCACGGTGGAAGCGAAAAAAGAGGGCGGATGGGAAAAAGTGGCCGAGGGGACGACCGTCGGGTACAAGCGGATATTGCCTCTCGACGGCGTCGAAACCTCCGCCCTCCGCATCCGCATCACCGATGCCAAAGCCTGCCCGTTGGTTTCGAATATCGAAGTATATTAAAGGTTTAACGATTCAAAATATGAACGGAAAATATTTCTCACTTCTATGGGCGCTCCCTTGTATGCTGTCCCTTACATCCTGTGTTTCAAGGGAAGCGCCGCCGCCTGCGCCATACGGTGCAACGCCGTCCGAGGCGCAGTTGCAATGGCATGAAACGGACTTTTACGGTATGATTTGCCTCTCGACCATCACCTATACCGACCAGGAATGGGGGTATGGGGACGAGCCGGCGGAGCTGTTCAACCCCGAACTGTTCGATGCCCGGGAAATGGTCACAGTCATGAAAGAGGCAGGGATGAAGGGTGTCCTTATCGTGGCCAAGCATCATGGCGGGTTCTGCCTGTGGCCGACAGCGACAACGGATTATTCGGTCAAAAACAGTCCCTGGCGCGGCGGGAAAGGCGATATGGTACGCGAATTTGCCGACGCAGCGCGTGAAGCGGGGTTGAAATTCGGCGTATACAATTCTCCCTGGGACAGAAACGACGCCGGTTACGGCAAGCCTGAATACCTGCAACGCTACCGCGAACAGTTGCGCGAGCTGCATACCAACTATGGCGACATCTTCATCTCCTGGTACGACGGCGCCAACGGAGGGGACGGCTATTACGGCGGCGCCCGCGAAATGCGCAAACTCGACCTTGCAAACTATTACGACTGGGACAATACG
>JAISRY010000144.1 GCA_031273385.1 Tannerellaceae bacterium
TTTATTTTCCTGTCTTCGTTGGCAAAGACGATATAGGGGAATACCTGGGCCGAAGAATCCCTCAGCCACATGGCATGGATATCGCCGGTGATGACGAACGTATCGGGCTTTCCGTCTACTGTTTTGTGTTCGCAGGTGGTATCCAGCGTGTTGGGAAAGCAGTTCTCAAACATCCAGGCCAACTTCGGGTCTTTCAGCTTTGCCTTTGTCTCCCTGATCGCTTTTTCCACCGCTTCGGAAGTAAACTGCCGCTTCTCGGGAAGCGGCCTTTGACTAACATACTGCAGGGAGTCCCCAGTGTTTATCCCCTGCTTCACAGCGGCATCCGCCAGGCGTGCAAAAGAGCGTTGCCCCACAATCAATCCGGCCACCGACAGCCCCCCATTTCTCAAGAAGTTTCTACGACTTGTCATAGTATTTTGCTTATTATTAATTTCCATGATACAAAAATACACTAAACTGCCGGATACCAAAAGAAAACAAAAGAAATTCAGTCGTTTGACCGCGCGACAAAGGCCAAAGAGAAGATAAATTAATCCGTTTTTTTATGTTCAAGCAAATGGGAAAGCTCTTCTTCTACTTCTTCTATGCTAGGTAATGCTGACTTCAAATTCTCGGGTATAGCTTTACTTAATTGGTAATCACTTACTCCAATTGCTTGATTATAGCCTGACAAGGCATATTGAGCCATAACTTCATCTTTCCCCTTACAGAGCAGTAACCCGATGGTTTTATTATCGTTTACCCCTCTTAATTTATCGTTTACCACATTGATGTAGAAATTCAATTGTCCGGCATACTCAGGCTTAAAAGGTGTAGCCTTTAATTCCACGACAACGTAGGCGTGAAGCTTGATGTTGTATAGAATCAGATCGGCGTAAAAATCTTTGTTTCCGATTTGAAAGTGTTTCTGGCGGGCGACAAACGCAAAGCCCATTCCCATTTCCAAAAGATACTTGGTAACATGGCTCACTAACTGTTTTTCTATATCTCGTTCGTCCGCGTGTTCTTTAACTCCTGCTAAGTCAAAAATATAAGGGTCTTTCAATAGGTAGTTGGCTAAATCGCTTTGCGGTTGGGGGAGTGTGGCGGTGAAATTATTTACTTTCTGCTTTTTGATTTGTCGTTGGAATAAACCGCTTTCAATCTGCAAGTCAAGGATAGTGCTGCTCCAGCCAAATTCAACGCTCTGTTTCATATACCAATACCTGATTCCTAAAGGTAATTTGCTATCCAGTAATATCATGTGGCTTGCCCAGTTAATTTTGGAAACAGGGGAGCAAATGAAACTGCTTTCAATTTGCGCAAGAGATTCCTGCGTAATTGCGACTAATGTTTCTGTGATGTTTCCCAATTGGGCAGGAGGTTCCTGCCCAATTGTATTATGCTCTGAATTAGGTATTTGTATTTGCGCAGGAAGTTCCTGCCCAATTTCGGAATCATTCAAAATCTTTGCTATCGAAAGAATTTTTGCAACAGTAGGCATTTCCAATTCCTTGTCGGCAACAATTAGTTGATTTATAATATTTAAAGGATACTGTTTGGCAAATTGGCACATATATTTTAAGTTTCTGGGAGAATAGCCTTTCTTTTCAGGATATTTATCCCGGATAGCTTTCGATATCCTTTCAATAACTTTACCTCCCCAACCTAATCTTTTCTGATTGAATAGAATAAAATGTCCGATTTTCCAATAATGCAATAGCATTTGTACATTGGCTGCGGAAATAAGCTTTACTTGTGCCTGTTCTATTTCCGAACCTATTTCACGAATAAAATCGTTAAACTCTTCCTGTTGTATGGTGCCATCTTGTTTATTCATATAGCCGTTTATTTTATTTGTTCAACCATGAGGCAAAGATACTTATGAATTGTCTGAAAATTATAACAGTTTCTCTTTCAGAAACAGGCCGGTATACGACTCGGGGCATTGGGCGATCTCTTCGGGGGTGCCGGCGCAGACTAAGTTGCCGCCCGCTTCTCCTCCTTCGCGGCCTAAGTCTATGACGTAGTCGGCGCATTTGATGACCTCCATGTTATGCTCGATGATGATGACGGTATGGCCTTTTTCGATGAGGGCGTCGAATGCTTTGAGGAGTGTTTTTATGTCGTGGAAATGCAGGCCTGTCGTGGGTTCGTCGAAGATAAAGCAGGTGGGTTGCTGCTTCTCCTGTCCCAGGTAAAAGGCCAGTTTTACGCGTTGGTTTTCCCCGCCGGAAAGGGTGGAAGAGGTTTGTCCCAGTTTGATATATCCCAGCCCGACATCCTGTAGGGGGGTTAGTTTCTTTACTATTTTCTTTTCCTGTGCGCCTTTTGAACGGTCGAAAAATTCGATGGCCTGGTTGACCGTCATCTCCAATACATCATAGATATTGACGCCAAGGTACTCCACGTCAAGGATATCGGCTTTGAAACGTTTTCCGTGGCATTCGTCGCAGGTCAGACTGATATCGGCCATGAACTGCATCTCTACCGTTATTTTTCCCTCTCCTTTACACTCTTCGCACCGTCCGCCCTCTTTGTTGAAAGAGAAGTAGGCGGCGGTGAATCCCAGTTGTTTCGACAACGGTTGATCGGCATACAGTTTGCGGATCTCGTCGTACGCGCCGATGTAGGTGACGGGATTGGAACGGGAACTTTTGCCGATCGAATGTTGATCGACAAACTCAATGGCGTTGATGAGATGGGTATCGCCCTCCAACGCGATGCAGTCGATATTGAAACGCGCCGCCCCATCCAACTTATGCCTGACGCCCTCGTGGAAAATGTCGCGCACCAGCGTGCTTTTCCCCGAACCGCTGACACCCGTAACCACCGTCATGACATTCAGCGGGAATGTCACATCTATCCCTTTCAGGTTATGCTTGCGGGCGCCTTTTACCTCTATGCAGTTGTTCCACAAACGGCGGAACGGCGGGACGGGAATCCTGTCTTCCCCCGTCAGGTAACGGACGGTATAGCTCCGGGCGCCCTTTTCCAGATGGGCGATGTCGCCCTGGTAAACGACCTCCCCGCCTAATCGTCCGGCTTTCGGGCCAATGTCGATGATGTAATCGGCGGCGCGGATAATCTCTTCGTCATGCTCTACCACGACTACCGTATTTCCTAAGGCCTGCAACCGGCGCAGTACCTTGATCAGCAATCCCGTATCGCGGGCGTGCAGCCCGATGCTCGGTTCGTCCAGGATATAGAGCGAACCGACAAGGCTGCTTCCCAGTGAGGCGGCCAGGTTGATCCGTTGGCTTTCCCCTCCGGAAAGGGAGGAGGAGAGACGGTCTAAGGTCAGGTACCCCAGGCCTACGTCTATCAGGAATTGCAGGCGGCTGTTGATTTCGATGAGCAGTCGTTTGGCGATGGCCGCGTCCGTATCGTCCAGCGACAGCGCGTCGAAAAACCGCTTGACCTCCGTAACGGGGATCATCACTAACTGGGCGATATTCTTCCCCCCGACCCTGACATATAACGCTTCCGGCTTCAGGCGGCTGCCTTTGCAGGCGGGGCAGACGGTCTTCCCCCGGTAACGCGCCAGCAAGACGCGGTATTGGATCTTATACAGGTTTTCTTCCACGAAACGGAAAAAGTCGTCAATGCCGTGCAACCCGCGCGCGCCGTGCCACAGGAGCTTTTTCTCTTTCTCCGTCAGCTCGTAGTAGGGGCGGTGGATCGGGAAGTTATGCTTCTCGCTCTGTGTGATAAAACGGGTCAGCCATTCGCCCATCACCTCCCCTTTCCAGCAGACGACGGCGCCCTGGTAGACCGACAGGCTCCTGTCGGGCACCACCAGGTGTTCGTCGATTCCCAGCACTTTACCGAATCCTCCGCACTGCGTGCATGCGCCCACCGGGTTGTTGAAGCTAAACATCATATCCGACGGCTCCTGAAAAGTCATACCGTCCGCCTCGAATTTCTTTGAGAACTCTTTCGTCACCACCTCGCCATCCTGAGCGTACACGCGGATAAGGCAGATGCCGTGTCCCTCGAAAAAGGCCGTCTCCACCGAATCCGCCAGCCGGCTCTTCAGGGTCTTATCTTCCGACACCGTCAGGCGGTCGACCAGCAGTTCGACGACAGGAGAGGCGAGCAGCTCCCCGCTATCGATCACCTCCTGTATGCGATAGGCCGTATCGTTGATAAAGAGGCGGGTGTACCCCTCTTTCCGGAGAATCTCCAGTTGCTCTTTCATCGTTCGTCCCTCGGAGAGGATAACGGGAGTCAGGACGGCGAACCGCGTCGCCGGGGGGTAGGAAAAGACCCATTGGAGAATGTCGCCCACCTGGTGTTTCTTCACCTCTGCCCCGGTAACGGGCGAGATGGTTTTCCCGATCCGCGCGTACAACATCCGGAGATACTCGTAGATTTCGGTAGACGTCCCCACCGTAGAGCGCGGGTTGCGGGTGTTGACCTTTTGCTCGATGGCGATCGCCGGGGGGATTCCTTTTATGTAGTCGGTTTCGGGTTTGCTCATCCGCCCGAGGAACTGGCGGGCGTAGGAGGAGAGGCTTTCGACATACCGGCGTTGCCCCTCGGCATATAGCGTGTCGAAAGCGAGGGATGACTTCCCGCTGCCCGACAGTCCTGTGATAACGACCAGCTTCTCCCTTGGGATCTGTACGTCTATATTCTTCAGGTTATTGACGCGGGCGCCTTTGATCAGGATATGATGCTGTTCCGTCATAGTTAAAGGATCTTTTCCAATCCGGCCAGGTTCCCGGACAGCTCCTCGTCCGTCAATTCATAATTCCCCAGGTCTCCCGCCAGGTACTGGTCGTAGGCTGCCATATCGATCAGTCCGTGTCCGGAGAGATTGAAGAGGATAGTACGTTGCTTGCCCTCCGCTTTCGCTTTGTTCGCTTCGGCGATCGTTGCGGCGATGGCGTGCGACGATTCGGGCGCGGGGATGATCCCCTCTGTTTGGGCAAACAGGGTAGCCGCCTCGAACGTGTCTAACTGGTGGATGTCGACGGCTTCCACCAGGCCGTCTTTGCGCAGCTGGCTGACAATCGCCCCGGCGCCATGGTACCGCAAGCCGCCGGCATGGATATGGGCGGGCGCAAAACTATGCCCTAAGGTAAACATGGGGATCAGGGGGGTGTAACCCGCTTCGTCGCCGAAATCATACTGATACTGCCCGCGCGTCAGTTTCGGACAGGAGGCCGGCTCGGCGGCCACCACGCGGATATCTTTCCCGCCCAGTATCTTATGGCGGAGGAATGGGAACGCAATTCCCGAAAAGTTCGAGCCTCCGCCGAAGCAGCCGATAATCACGTCGGGGTATTCCCCTGCCATTTCCATTTGCTTTTCAGCTTCCAGCCCGATCACCGTCTGGTGTAGCATGACATGGTTCAGCACGCTGCCCAGGGTGTATTTGCAATTGGGCGTCTGCATGGCCAGTTCTACCGCTTCGGAGATGGCCGTACCGAGGCTGCCCTGGTAGTTGGGATGGTCGGTGAGCGTTTTGCGGCCGGCTTTTGTGCTCATACTGGGGGAGGCGATGACCTGTGCGCCGAACGTCTGCATGATAGAACGGCGGTAGGGTTTCTGATGGTAGCTGATCTTCACCATATAGACGGCCAGCTCCAGCCCGAACGCTTTCGCGGCGTACGACAGGGCGGCTCCCCACTGGCCGGCTCCCGTTTCGGTCGTTATGTTGGTGACGCCCTCTTCCTTGCAGAAGTAGGCTTGTGCGATGGCGGAGTTGAGCTTGTGCGACCCGACGGGGCTTACGCTCTCATTCTTGAAATAGATGTGCGCCGGCGTATCCAACGCTTTCTCCAGTCCGTAGGCGCGAACCAGCGGGGTGGGGCGCCATATCTTATACAGGTCGCGCACTTCGTCCGGGATGTCGATCCAGGCGTCGGTTTGATTCATCTCCTGGTGTGCCAGCGCTTTGGCGAACAGGGGATATAACTCTTCTTCCCTTAGCGGCTCTTTGGTGGCCGGATTCAGTATCGGAGCGGGTTTCGTCTGCATATCGGCAACGATATTATACCAGGCGACAGGGATGTCTTTCTCCGCTAATAAAAACTTTTTCGTACTCATTGGTTCATTTATTATTCATACGGTTATTAAAAATACAGCCTTACAGGCTGCCACAGAGGACAAAGGAACGAATAATATTTTCATTTTTCTTCTGCCTCTATTTTTTTCTTCTGCAACCGGTGATCTTTTCATTAGGATAAAAGCCGGTTTTCTGTCATATTGTGCGATTTCTCAGCGGCAGAACTCTGGTGTGACAAAAAGCTTATGTGATGATTAACCACATTTATAGGATTCGCAAATAGTGGGCATTAGTGAAAGGGGTTTTTAATCCTTGAGATAATCTTTCAGCTTATTCCGTAAAATTGACAATGATTTAGAGATATGATATTCTACAGATTTTGTACTGATACCCATAGAATCTGCTATTTCCTTGATCGTCTTATTCTCTATCCGGCTGAGTTGGAAAATCAGTCTTGTTTTGGGAGGTAGCTGTTTCAGGGTCATATTGACAATATTTTGAATATCGGAAACAAATAATTCCTGAGGATCTGTGGATTCTAATATTGATATACGGAAGGCCAATTCTCTTTTTAGGATATTAGTCATATCGTCTCGTACTTGAGTAGAAAGTTGCAGGTGCGTAAGATGGTCTAAACATCTATTTTTTATTACAGTTAACAGAAATGCTTTTCGTTGAACCAGTGAAAAAGTTTCGTCCCAATTTTCCCATAATTTCATCATTGCTTCAGAAGCGACATCTTCAGATAAATACACATCCCGCAAATAAGAGTGGGCATAAAGATAACACCGACGGAAATATACAGCATAGATTTCACTGAATGCAATACTTTTTACGGGTGTATCATTCTTTGTCGGCTCCATCTAATAACTCTTATGTGTATAAATATGAGGATTTAAAGCGTACCACTACAAATGTAATTACAATAAGATTATTTTAATCGTTTGTGTACCACTACGTGAGATCAACCGGAGAAGATATATGCCGGGAGGATGGGTATTCCGTAGAAATCGTTGTTCAAATTGCCCCTTATCACAAAAGCGATCTACCAAATGTTCTATTTCTATTCCTGCCATATTAATGAGAGAGATTGTAATGTGAGAGGGTGTTGCAACATTGAAAGAAATGAGGGCTTCTTCTTTGATTAAAGTAGGCACACAAATTAGTTTTCCGATATTACTATTCACTATTTTACTGATTGCCACATCACTTTCTTTGCCAACATCTATCCAAATGGAGTCGGAATGTCTTCCTACGGTCGCAATAACATAGCCGCTTCGATTTGCTTCTCCGGCAGTGAATAGACCGGATGGAGAAATTGTGCCATTTAATGTATTGGTTTGTTTGAAAGAGATTCCTTCAGGCGAATTGGCTGCAATAATATCGTCATACCGGTTATAAATAAAGAAATCAAGCTGTACCGATGTTTTTTCGGGCAGGCTTATACGGGGACGTTTAAACGAAACCGATTGAACGGTATGATCAATCGGTGCGGTTGACAGTACCTGAAGCGTATTCAGTACATTCCGTTCGCCTGCGGTATCTGACGGTTTATTACGCACAGTTTCATTAATAACCATTGTTGACGAACCGCCTCCATCAAAATTGATGACATGGTATGCCCCTAATTTCACCATGAAAAGGGCAGTCTCTATGCAGTTGAGACCTATGCTCCATCCGTTTCTTCGACCGTCAACCACGACAAAAAACAACATTTTACCATCTCTCGACATTCCGGCCATTGTGTGTGGCGCCACTTCATATGCACGCCCATTTGGATACATCGTGCTGTTATCAAAGCGATTATATTCTCCTTCATGCAATGTCCCTCGCCTGATTATGCTCGGATAACCGTGAAAAGCCTGAATAATATCATTCGTATGCGCTCCCCATCCGACAGCACGAATCATTTGTTCAATGTAGATCGTATCCCCGGTCGCTGCATTTTCCATAAATATTTCAACAGCTTTTCCCGACAGTCGGATTACATAATTATCCTGATCAGGTTGGATAGGTTTTTCTTGTATGTCAATGACTTCACAACGTATTGGAGAACTGTTGAATTTCCATTTATCAAGAGCTCTTATTTTGATATATTTGCCTGTAGCTGTAAGCGTTTTCCCATTATATCTGTTATATAAAACGACATTCTTCGGAGTGGTCATACTATGTAATTCATCGGCTCTGTCATTAATCATTTCAATAGGCAATCGCGTATTATTTGAAAATCGTATGTCTGTAAAATATGCTGGCTGTAATACATTTGCCCTTTTAGCCGTGTCAATAGTCAAAACAGAACGATTTATCAAAGTCCCGTCATGCCACTCTCCATTGTGGCTCATTTCTCCGTTGCGGATATTTGTGCCGATCGCCACTCCACCGTTTATATCATAAAAATCGTGATTAATTCCCATAACTGAGCGATGATTCTCATAACTATTGGCTTGACATTGTTGTAAAACAGATTCTCCTATTCGATCGGGAACTTTATTGTTTGATTGATAAGACTCTACTGTGTTGTTTGGATTATTTAAATCAACGGTTATAACGTAAATTGCCAATGGCTTTTCAGGATAAAGAAGTTCAGTAAAAAATATACCAGGACCTACTGTGTGGTGAGATATCGTATCTGACTGTCCCCAATCCGACATTTGAGCGCTGAGCTCACTATGGGAAATAACGATTGAAAAAAAAAGGATGAAGCTCTTTTTCATCTGTATATGATTTTCAAAGAATTAATGATCGTTCCAAATCAATGTTTAAATTAAGTATGTATAGAAAAGTCTAAGATAAAAGACTTTTCTATACATACTTGTATTGTTACGGAATTACGATTTTTTTTGTTGCGGAATGTCCATATAAATCAGTATAACGAACAACGTATATTCCTCCTTTTGTCCATTCGGGCTTTAAGGTGTTCGTATGGGACTGGGATTGGATAATCCGGCCATCCAAAGCAAATAAATCCACTTTTTTTACAATTTCAGAAAATGATATGGTTTTTGATATTGGATCTACAAAAACGGATATGCCTTTTTCCGTATCATTTTTTCCGATACCCGAAGGTGCATCCAAATTGAGTTTCCATGCAGCAAAACCATTATTTGCAGAAAGAACATAAAGTACCGGCATTGCTTGTGAGTCGAACCCAACTTCAATATCTCCAACTGTACTGGGATTTGTTCCCAAAATAGGAGAGGTAGCCCAAAGAGTTCTTGTGTCCGGCTCTCCTGGTGTAAGAGTATATACCTCCACTTTATTTTCATTTAATACTGCAATATAATCCAATCCGTTTTTATTGGTGATATAGCGGATGACAGAACCATTAAGAGTCGATTCCATACCGCTGATTACCGTTCCGTTATGATATAAAAACTTACCATCTTCTCCTTGTGCATTCCAATAAAACGTTTTATCCGCTTTTACGCTGACGCTTCCTTTTCCGGTAGAAGGGATTGTAAATTCTTCTTCAGCATAAAAACCTTCCCATATATTGGGTGCGCGCATCCCAAATGTATAAACATAATTATCAGATGTTGATGATTGTGAGGTTGCATATAATTTGGCCGTACCAGCTGCAACACTGCCAATTGCCGAAATATTGCCGCCAAGCAGAGCCGGGCATTCGGAATCGTATGCAAATGTGACGTTGCTTAAACTGCCTTCATGTTGGTTGTTCGGGAACGAAAAAACATTCATTGTTTCCCGCTCGTTCACAACAAACGAGACGAGTAAAACGCCATCTTCCGTCACTGTTCCGTCATGGATTTCCTTACCCCAAATGCCACCAATGGAAAGTTCTCCTTTAATTGCTCCGTTATCCGCATCATAAATAAATATATTTTTCCGTGAATCCCCGCTAGGCCCCCACGGATCTTCGCTACTGTTAGGCATATCCGGATCAAAATAAATCTTCTTGACCACATAAACGCTTTTCTCTCCACCAACAATCCCATAAGCCAGACCGGTCGTTTTATCCTGATCGTTTTCATTTGCAGAATAAAAACCCGGAAGGTTATTCCCTGCACTTGAATTTTCCCATAGCAGAGTAAATTGGTCGTTCGACCGGTTTACCGGCTGATCAAACAAACCGGTTATTTTAAATGCCCCGAAGCCATTATTTGAAGATAAGCTGTAAACATAAAGGTCTTTATCTATCCACTTGAAATCAAGATCACCAATGTTGTTACCACTATTGATATCACCCAAGAAAGGAAGCTGGGCTACACAGTTAATGGAATTCAGATTGTCAGGAAGCATCGAATATATTTTAGCAACCGTTCCGTTTCCGGAAGGAAGAGATGACGTCCTGCTATAGGAGTTTAACAAGAAATAATATCTTCCATTGTGTGGATTCGTTCCTACATATTTAACTGTTTGGGAAAGCGTCAATTCAGGCGTCATAGCTTGTGTGTTCCCTAAATATGAACCATCTGCTGCAAGCAGATGCAGTGGCTTATTTGCTCCTTTAACAAATACGCTTCCGTTGGGATTTACAGAACAGTTGTAAAAATTGTTATTGTCAGGTACTTTTCCGAATAGTGTTGCAGTAGTAGAAATTGTCCCGTCAGACGCTAATGCATAGTTTTTTATAAAAACCGGTTTTTCAGGATTTGGGTTAGCCAATCCTTCTGTTGCTCCGGCGATCCATATTTTCCCCGTTCCTGCAGAAATGTCTCCTGAGATGCTCAGTTTTTCCACACGAATAGTAGTCGCCTCAGGAATTTTTGTTATAATCGGTACGGCATCTACGCCGTTCCACATACAAAAAACGATATTATTTCCTATAACGGAAAGACTTACGGTGTATATTTTACCTTCTTTTATCTCAATATCGGTAATTTTATGAATGGCACCAAAATCAGGATCTGCATTTAAAGGAGCCGTATTCAGACTGCCTGCCCAAGCGCCGGTATTCGCGTTATAGTAGTTAATTTCATTACCATCCGTTCCACTTCCGGTAAGGATAAAAACGTATTCATTATTGCCAAACTTTCCATAAGCCAATCCCCTGTTCACATTGTCTCCAATATCTCCAACGCCGGAAAAATCTCTGGCTTCATCCAGGTTATTTCCAGCTTTAGATATTTGCCAGACAGTTGTCACTTCAACGGTTGCATTCAGTATACTTAAATAAAAAAATGCAGTTACAATAAGCGTAATTTTTCTGTTCATAACGATAAAAATTTAAGTGAGATAATTATAATAATAGATATTCAATCCAAATGATTATTTATCCGTGTCAGTAACCTGGATTCTGCGTTAATATACCTTTGTATTCAATAATATATTTAGTTGGAATCGGGAAAAGAATCTGATCCGGCTTGAGTACGCTATTCGGCATTTTACTAGCGACTTCATAAAACTTGCCGTGTCGTACCAAATCCTGATAACGATGTCCTTCCAGGTAAAACTCATGTGCACGTTCTAACAAAACAGAATCCCGGAATTGTTCTTTAGTCAGGTTTTTGGGAAGATTCGGCAATCCTGTCCTGAGCCTGATTTTATTGAAATATGCTACCGCTCTGTTTGTTGGCCCATTCAATTCATTATCAGCTTCTGCCATGGATAGCCATACATCAGCATACCGTTGTCTGACAATAATATGATTTGAATTATGGCCAACCATCGCCGGATCTTCATCATACTTCATAGCGATGGCGCCAATCATATTACTGCGATTGTAGCTTTTCCCATCAATTCCGGTATATGATTGAGGCAATCCAAGCAATCGTTTGTCTGCCGGTTTAAAGGTATCAATAAATGACCATCTCACATAATATACTCCCCATTTAGTCCCTTTCCAGGGATATGATGAAGGCAATGAAATCGCATGCCATGTATTTCCATTATTCGGGATACTTTGCTTACGTGGAATACCATATATGACTTCTTTGTTCCGTTGATTATTGATACTGAAAATACTGAGATAATCCGGTTGAAGTTCATAATAATTCAGATCCATAATTGCTTGCCCGTATGTCATAACCTTTTCCCAGTCTTTTTCAATCATATACAATTGCATTAGAATCATATAGGCGATTCCTTTGTTCATTCTTCCATATTCTTCCTCTAAAAGCTGATCTTTGGGATGTTTCAGGAAAGGTAATGCCAGATCAATCTCATCCTGGATTATTTTAATGTATTCTTCGCGCGAAGGCCGGGGAGTATATTCCACAACATTGGGGTTCAGTATCAAGTGATCAGGGACAATCGGTACGGTGCCAAAATAGATATAGAAATGATGTAACAAATAAGCCCTGATCGCTCTTGCTTCCGCAATATATAAGTTTTTAATATCTTCTGATATATTGTCCAACGCTTCCATCCTGAGAATGAACGAACGGCATGTTGTGACTTCTTTGACTTTTGAGAATTTATCCAGCAAATCCATTTCGGGTCGGGAAAAGTTGTCGGGATTATAACGATGCTCCATAAACCAATCCCATCCGTTATTTCCTCCTAAAATATCAGCGGCCATATCACTTATTAAAAAAGCGCCCAATTGATTCCCGTTTATCCATCCGCCATGAGGCCCCTGCATAATCTCATAAAGTGATGCGAGTGCGGCTTTACAATCGCTTTCATTCTTGAAAAAATTAGATTCTTCCAATTTTGAAAATTCCTCTCGTTCAAGAGTACATGAAAAATAAAGGAAGAATGAGACTAAAAAATAGATATTCTTTTTCATTGTTGTTTCGAATTAATATTAGAGATAAAGTTGAAATCCAACCGAATATGTCCTTTGATTAGGAAGAGAAGCCGGACGACTATCCGATTCCGGATCCATTCCTTTATAGGGAGTGATCAGGAAAGGATTTTGAAGAGCGGCAAATATACGGAAATAGCCTTTATGAAAAGGTATCTTGTATCCAAAATCAATATTACTGATGCGGATATACCAGGCTTTTGACAAATAGTAGTTTCCCGTTTCAAAGCCGCTAAACCGTTGAAGAGAAGAGGGAAGCACTCCTGTCCGGTTATCACTGTTCCATCGATTTTTCACATCAACAACCTGGTTTAACCCTTGTTCCATATTTGTCGCATCTGTAAGCAAAGCATAAGTTGCGTTGGTCATCCACCTGTTGAATACACCATATATGCCGATATCTAAATCCAGGTTTTTATACTTGAACATATTGGCAAGTCCTATCGTAAAAGGAGTATTAATTCCTATCAATACTTTATCTGCATTATTCAATATTCCATCAGGAGCGCCTGTACGTTTGGGGATATTATTTTCATCTAATATTATTTTGCCATTTTCATCTTTCAAATAACCATCTATATCTTTAAGTTTAACTGTTCCCGGTATAGCTCCGGTAGTGTAGGAAAGTTCTTCTCCTTCTTGAACTAATCCATCCGATAGATGATACCACAATTCTCCGAAATAAGCTTTTTCCGAATCGTAGATGTCCGGTCGCCAACTCTCATCTCTTTTTAGCCAACGATCACGATAGAACGTATAAGTGAAATTTGTATTCCACGAAAAATCAGGCATCCGGATGTTTTGACTATTCAATGTTAATTCGTATCCATACGTTTGTTTTTTTTGATCAAGATTCGCTGTAATACCGGTTGCTTCGCCTGTTGAAAGTAAAGGTTTCCACCCTAAAATATCTGTAATTACCCGGTTGAAATATTCCATTGTCCCCGATAAACGGCCTTGCCATAAGTCAAAATCAATTCCCAGATTAAAGTCGGTTTGTGTTTCCCACTTTAAATCCGGATTACCTAATCCGCCTAATTTAATGGATGCGACGACTTGCTCTCCCCACACGATTAAATCACCCGGCACATAATAGTTCGAAAAAGCAGTTCCTATGTTGTCATTACCGGTTTGCCCGTATCCTGCACGTAATTTAAGCTGCCCTATCGTTGGACGGAGGTTTTCCATAAAAGATTCCTGTGCGATATTCCATCCTAAAGAGACACCTGGAAAATAACCCCATTGATGATTTTTTGCGAAATTCGACGACCCGTCCACACGAAGATTTGCTGTCAGGAAATATTTTTCGTCAAACGAATAATTGAATCGTCCAATATATGCCAGTGTTTCCGATTTGCTGCCATAAGACCCTATTGACGCCCTATCGGCTGCCAAACCTAAATAATTCCACAAAAAATTATCAGAAGGGAAGTTCCAACCGGTAGACCGGGTACCCTGTAAATTGGATTGAATATATTCCGAGACAAAAAGCGCATTAATACTATGTTTGCCAAATAATGTATTGTTATATGAAGCGGTAAATTGAAGCTGGTAATCATTTTTTTCATCAATACGTTTATCTGCACGGCCTTTAGTCTTTGCACCGAGTACAGAAGTCGTCGGGATGTAGGAAAATCCCTGACTCATATAAATATCTGCACCTCCCCTGACTTTCAATTCCAATCCGGGAAACAGGTCGTAGGCAAAATATAGATTACCCATCAAGCGATCGTTTTTTGTTTTATTTGAAATATCCAGAATAGATACAGGATTTGATAAGAATGAAGCGTATTGGTTGATGGTATATTCATCGGACGGATTTTTCACTTCAAGATTTGAGGGGAATTGTAATGCCGTGCGAATCAGGTCGGAGGCTTCGGCATATCCATCCTGTAAAGGTATATTATCCATATTTGTACGATTCGCGTTCAATGTAACGCCAAACCGGGCTTTATCCCTGAATTTCTGGTCAATATTTATTTGTGCGGTAAATTTCTCATAATTGTTATTGATAATGATACCTTCTTGATCAAAATAGCCAAATGAAGCAAAATATTTTGACGATTCACCACCACCCTGTATATTTGCTCCATAATTTTGCACCTTTCCGACGCGGGAAATCTTATTAAACCAATTAGTCCCTCTTCGATTGTTCCACACGTCAAAATCTTCAGGTAAATAACGGTCCCTGTATGTAGGCAATGTCGGATCATTCCATTGTTTTGAGCCATAAGGCGCAATCTGATTATCATACATATATCTCTCTTTGATGACACGGTTGTTTTCAATCATAAAATCGTTGGCATTCAACAATTCCGGAAGATTATAAGCAAATGACCAACCGATATTCCCGGTAACTTCCACTTTCGGCTCTTTACTCGTCCCTCGTTTGGTAGTGATCAATATCACGCCTCCGGCCGCTTTAGAACCATATATTGATGTTGCCGAAGCATCTTTTAGTATATCAATGCTTAATATATCGTTAGGGTTCACTGATGCAAGGATAGCATCTGTGTCGCCGGCACCAAATTCACCGGCAGAGGCGTTTGAAAATGATGACGTTATAGGGAATCCGTCAATAACGATTAGCGGATTACGATTAGATGCGCTTCCACGAATTTGAAGATTTACCCGTCCTCCGGGTTGAGCGGATGCCAATGATGCGGTTAAGCCTGCCGCTTTTCCGCTTAAAAAATGCGTAATCGTTGTTCCGCCGACAGGAGGAATTGTATTCATCTGAACACTTGTATGAGAACCGGTAATCTCTTTCCGCTTTAATGTTCCATAACCAACGACCACAACATCATTCAATAACTTTGAATCTTCTTTGAGGATGATCTTGAGCATAGAACCATTTGACACCTTGATTTCCTGATTAATGTACCCTAAGTATGAAATAATCAGGATAGCGTTTTTAGGCGCTTTAAGCAAAAATTTCCCATCTATATCACTAATCACCCCGTCGGAACTTCCTTTAATTAAAATATTCGCTCCCGTCAGCGCTTCTCCCGATTCATCCAATACAAATCCCGATACGCGGATATCAGCGTCTTCTTGCCCGGTTTTCTGCTTCGCATACAGGATGATATTCTTTTTATTGATCTCATAAGAAAAAGGAATCTTATCAAGAGCTGCCTGTAGGATTTCCGAAACACTTCCTTTTTTCCCCTGAATCGAAATGGGTTTCTGGATATCAATTTCGGATTCGTTGTAAACGAAAAGAAAATCCGTCTGTTTTTCTATTTGCGAAATAATTTCTGCAATGGTGTTGATTTCTTTTTCGAGTATGATTTGCTGAGATTGCGCGAACGTATTTTGCGTCCCGAAAAATAAGAACAATAATATGGTTGTTCTAATCAGATAAAAGATAACATTTCTTATGTGCATAGGTTATAATTTGATTAGTAAATTGTATAGGTATTATTCTCTTCATTTCTTTCGTATGTGAATTGATAACTTCTTTGCAAAATAGAAAGGATGTGATCAATGCCATCTTTATTTCTGAACTTACCCGAACACATCTGCTGGCCGATTTGTGGATTTTTAAGTTCAATAGTGACTTCATGCAATAATGATAAATGCTCAAATACGATCAATAAGGGTTCATTTCTGAATGAATAGATCCCTTTTCTCCAGAGAAATTTATCGTCATCTTTTATCTCTGTTTTTGATAGAATCCCATTCTCCAATCGTAGTTTTTCATTCGTTTGAAGCAATATATCAGTATTCCTCTTGTGATCTTTGACACTGACGGATCCTTCAAGCAAGGAACATTCAAACAGAGAGGCATTTTTGTAGGAAAGAAGATTAAATGAAGTTCCCAGTACCGTAATATCATATTGAGATGTTTTTATTAAAAAAGGATGCTTTTCATCTCTTGCAACTTCAAAATAGGCTTCTCCTTCAAGCTCTATTGTACGAACATTATCTTTATTCCCTGTCGGCAACCGGATAGAAGAGTTTGAATTTAACCAGACATTCGTTCCGTCCGATAGCGTAATTCCTATCCTCTGACCGGGAGGAGAGGTTATCGTATTGACGCCAAATGAGCTTTCATACTTCAGAAGCGAAAATAGCCCGACTCCTGTACCTGATAAAATAAACAAGACAACTGCCGTCCGTGATAAATATTTCGTAAAAGATGAAATCTTTTTCTTTCTCGATTCCAAAGGAGCTGCATGGTCAATCGTTGAATGCCAGATTGTAAGATCATAAAGTTTGCGAAGTTCCATGAACTCCTTTTGATGGTCGTTGTTTGATTCAATCCATGACATGACCTCTTCTATTTCGCAAGGGAGCAGCTTCCCTTTCAGATATTTCTCAATTAATTGATGATCCATAATTAATCAGTATGCTTTATAATATAGATACGAATAACGCCCCTCTTTCCATAAACGAACAGTCTTGTTTTGCAATACTTTAACATTATGCCCTCAGAAATTTAGCGTATTTTTGCGGCATAAGCGATCAGGTGAAATGAAAGAGAACAATTGGAAAGAGAGGCTGGGGGTGATGTATTCTACGAATCCCGACTTCCGGTATGATACGGGGGGCGAGGCGGAAGAGGTGACGGCCGCCCGGGAGAAGCAGGCGTTGCGTATTGCGTTGGACAAGCGCAACAGAGGGGGTAAAGTGGTGACGTTGGTGACCGGTTTCCGCGGGACGGCGGATGACCTGGCCGCCCTCGGCAAGCTATTGAAGGTAAAATGCGGCGTGGGGGGATCGGCCAAAGAGGGCGAGATCATCGTTCAGGGCGACCACCGACAGAAAGTATACGATGTCTTACAAAAGGAGGGCTACCTGAAAAGCCGCATCATCTAACCCCTATGCTGACGGTATACCGGGCTTCGGCAGGATCGGGGAAAACCCACCGTTTGACGGGCGAGTACCTTAAGTGGCTCTTTTCACAGCCGGGAGCCTATAAGCGTATCCTGGCGGTTACCTTTACCAATAAGGCTACCGACGAGATGAAAGGGCGTATCATCAAAGAGTTGTACAGGCTGGCTTCGGGGTACGAATCGGATTATATGGCGGAGCTGGCCGCCCTCCATTCCCTTTCGGAGGAGCAGGTACGTACAAGGGCGAGGAAAACGCTCATCACGATTCTGCATGACTATTCGGCCTTTAATATCAGTACGATCGACCGTTTCTTCCAGCAGACGATGCGTGCCTTTACCCGTGAGATAGGGCTGCAGGGCGGGTATGGGATAGAGATGGACCAGGAGTTGGTGCTGACCGAGGTGATCGACCGGCTGATGGACGACCTGGAGAAGCCGGAAAACAAAGAGTTGCTCGGCTGGCTCCTGCGCTTTGCCGAAGAGAAGATAGAGAATGGGGGCGAATGGAACCTGCGCCGCGAGATGAAGACGCTGAGCAGGGAGGTGTTCAAGGAGAGTTATAAGGCGTTTAGCGACAAGGAGGCGGAAGATATCCGCGATAAGCGGTCGCTCGAACAGTATAAGGATACCCTCTACGCCGTTATCCGTTCCGTCGAGAGCGAGGCGAAGCGGTTGGGCGAAGAGGGGGTAGGCATCATGAGGCGGTTCGGTTTGCAGCCGTCCGACTTTAAGGGGGTAAGCCGTTCGCCTTTCTATCTTTTTGAAAAATGGAGCGCCGGCGAGATGAAAGAGCCTACCGCTACGTTCGCCGGCCTGGCCGATACGGTGGAGAACTGGTATACCAGGACGACGCCCCCCGCCGTCATACAGATTATCGGCTGCGCCTTTGAAGAGGGGCTGAACGAATGTGTCCGGCGCGTCGTCGCTTTTTTTGGGGATATGGCGGGATACTATTCGGCCAAGGAGATCGTGCGGCATTATTATACGCTGGGTATACTGGGCGACGTCTCCCGCCAGATCGCCGCCTACCGCGAGGAGAAGAATATCATGCTGATCGCCGATACGGCGGAGCTGTTGCACAAGGTCATCGACGAGAGCGAAACGCCCTTTGTCTACGAGAAGACGGGGACGCGTATCGACCATTATATGATCGATGAGTTTCAGGACACCAGCCGTATGCAGTGGCACAACTTCTATCCCCTGATCCGCGAGAGCCTGGCGCACCGCCATTACAATATGGTCGTCGGGGACGTGAAGCAGAGTATTTACCGTTTCCGCAACTCGGACTGGAAATTGCTCGACGAGCAGGTGAAAAGCGATTTCCTCCCCGGGCAGGTCGAAGAGGAGACGTTGAAAGAAAACTGGCGCAGTTGCCGGCATATCGTCTCGTTCAATAATGCCCTTTTCACGATCGCCCCCGCTTTGCTGCAATCCCTGTATAACGAATCCCTGGAGGCCTCTTCGCTGACGGAGGGCGAACAGGCGCCTTTCCTTTCCAGGATTATGTCGGCCTACGAGGGGAGTTTCCAGCTGACGCCGCCGCCCTTGCAGGGTAAGGAGGGGCATGTGCGGGTCGAGTTTCTTCCCGATGAGGAGGAGGCCGACTGGAAAGAGGCCTCCTTGCAGCGGCTTCCCCAAGTGTTGGAAGAGTTGCAGGACAAGGGCTATGCGCTGAAAGAGATAGCTATCCTCGTTAGGACGAACCAGGAGGGGGCGTCGATCGCCGATGCGCTGTTGGCGTATAAGGAGGAGCATCCGCCGGGCGCTTACCGCTACGATATTATTTCGGACGATGCGCTGTTTACCGGCAGCTCTCCGGCGGTGCGCTTCTTCGTCGCCCTGTTGCGCTACATGAAGAATCCGGAGGAGAGGACAAACAGGCAGATGGCGCTGATCGCCTGTGCCGCGCTGAAAGGGGATTCGTCGCCGGAGGAGTGGGGCGAGGATTTCCCGCCCGCCGTCCGCCGGTCGCTGGAGGCCTTGTCGCGCCGGTCGCTGTATGAAATCGTAGAGGGGCTGTTCCGGCTGTTTGCGGATCTCTTCCCGGAGAACGAACAGGTGTTCATACAGGCCTTTTTCGACATGGTATCGGAGTTTGCACGGAAAGAGAGCGCCGACCTTAGCCGTTTCCTCAAATGGTGGGACGAAACGGGGGAGCGCAAGACGATCGCCACGCCCGAAGAGCAGGATGCGGTACGAATACTGACCATACACAAGTCGAAGGGGCTGGGGTTTAAGGCGGTTATCCTCCCTTTCGGCAATTGGGAGATCGACCACCGCGCCACCCAGACGGTTATCCTTTGGTGCCGCCCCGAAAGGGAGCCGTTCGACCGCCTCTCCCTTGTCCCGGTACGTTACGGGCAGATCCTGACGAAAACCATCTTTGCCAAAGATTATTTCCATGAGCGGCTACATGCCTCGATCGACAACCTCAACACGCTGTATGTCGCTTTTACCCGCGCCGAAGAGGAGCTGATCGTCTTTGCGCCCCGCCCGTCCAAGGTGGACAAAGAGAGCGGGGAGATCGGGAAGATCGGCGGTATCGCCGATTTGCTGTGGGCAGGCCTGTGTACGCCGGAAGCGCAGACGCGGAGCGGGGAGGAGCTGATTCCGCTGTCGGGGTCGTTTGACCGGGAGGAGGGAACGTTTGAGTTGGGCGGCGCATGGCGTCCGGCGGCGGCTGCGGATAAGGAGCGGGGGACGGAAGAGATCCCGATGCGCCGCCTCTCGTCGGCTTTGCCCGACGAACGGTTGCGGCTGCGGCTTCACGGCAAAGGCTTCTTTTTCGACAGTCCGGGGCGGAAGCACGGGGCGTTGATGCACGAGGTGCTGAGCAGGATCAATACGAAGCGGGATATCCCCGCCGCAGTGGAAAGTTACCGCCTGGAGGGGATTATCGACCGCGAAGAGGAGCGGGCGCTGGCGGCGCGCTTGCAGGAGTTGCTGGCTTTGCCGGAGGTCGCCCCCTGGTTTGAAAGCCCCCAGCGCGTGCTAAACGAGGTGAGCATCCTTTCGGGAGATGGGATTACGCGCCGCCCGGATCGTGTGATGATCGAGGGGGACAGGGTGATCGTGGTGGATTATAAGTTTGGGCAGCAGGAGGAAAAGCGCCACCTGAGACAGGTCGGACGCTACCTTTCGCTCATCCGCCGTATGGGTTACGCCAGGGTGGAGGGCTACCTCTGGTATGTCGAATTAAATAAAATAGAACCGGTGATGGACTGATATTCGACAATAATGTATATTTTTGCAGACACAAAAGAAAATGATGGCCATTCGGAAAATAAAGAAAATAAAGGTACATAAGGTACATAAAGAGGGAACAGGCTTGTTGTTGTCGCTGTTTTCAATCTTGTTTGTCGTCAATCTCGGATTGTTTCATACGGTGGGGAAGTGCGCCCTGTTTTATTCCGCCGCCGTGCTGTCTTCCTTTTTGTTTCTCCTGGTGTTGAACTTCTTCCGCAGTCCGTTCCGCCGCTTCCCTTTCGACCCGGAGGGGTTGGTTATTGCGCCTGCCGACGGGACTATCGTCGTGATCGAAGAGGTCATGGAGCGCGAGGTGCTGAAGCGGGAGTGTATTCAGATTTCCATCTTTATGTCTGTCTTTAATGTCCATGCCAACTGGTTTCCGGTCAGTGGGACGGTCAGGCATGTCTCCCATACCGACGGTCGCTTTATGGCGGCTTACCTGCCGAAGAGCAGTACGGAGAACGAGCGTTCCACGATTGTGATTACGACGCGGAGCGGCGTGGAAATCCTGGCGCGCCAGATTGCCGGCGCCGTTGCCCGCAGGATCGTCACGTATGCCAAAGAGGGGGAGAGCTGCGATGTGAACGAGCACCTGGGATTTATCAAGTTCGGCTCGCGCGTGGATGTCTTTATCCCGCTCGACAGCGAAGTGCTGGTCGATATGGACCAGCAGGTGATCGGGAACCAAACCGTCCTGGCTCGCCTGGAACGCCCTCTTGTCAACCAACCGAATCAATAAGGAGATGAATCACGTGAAGAAACATATTCCCAATACGATTACCTGCCTCAACCTGGTGGCGGGATGCATTGCCGTCGTCATGGCGTTGGAGGGGCGTCTGCTCGATGCCGCCGCCTGGGTGATGGCGGCCGCCGCGCTGGATTTCCTCGACGGTTTGGCGGCGCGGCTGCTGAAAGCCTATTCGCCGATCGGGAAAGAGTTGGATTCGCTGGCCGACATCGTGAGCTTCGGCGTGGCGCCGGGGATGGCGCTCTTTTGGCTGCTTCGCGAGGCGTCGGCGGCCTTGCCGTTGGGGGAAATGAATGGATACGTCCCTTTCCTGGCCTTCGTGATACCGGCCTTTTCGGGGTTGCGGCTGGCTAAGTTTAATATCGACGAACGGCAAACCTCTTCGTTTATCGGCCTTCCCGTTCCGGCGCATGCGCTCTTCTGGTCTTCTTTGGGTTATGCTTTGCAGCCTGCCGTGCAGGGCAACGAGCGGGCGTTTACCGCCGCGGCGATACCGTTGGCCGTCGTCACCTCCTTGCTGCTGGTATCGGAGATTCCCATGTTTTCGCTGAAGATAAAGTCTTTTGCGTGGAAAGGGAATGAATTGCGCTACCTGTTGGCGGGCTGCGCGGTTGTGTTTATCCTCTTTGCCGGCTTCCTCGGCGTAGCCGGTACGGTATTGCTCTATGTTCTTTTGTCTCTTTTTAATCGAAAAAGGTAATGAATTATGATTAGAATCGTTCTGTTTTTGTTTTTCTTCTTTCTCCTGTTGATGTTCCTGATGGGCTTTTCCGTCGTTCGTATGTTCAGGAATATGTTGTTCGGCAATGGGGCGAACGAACGGAAGCCCGGACAGCAGCAGCGGCCGGGCAACAAAAAGAATGCCGGACAGTCGCGCACGTCGCGCCAGCCGCAGGATGCTCCCCCCCGGAGAAAGCTATTCCCGAAAGATGAGGGCGAATATGTGGATTACGAAGAGGTAAAGGAATAGGTTATCTCCGTTCACGAAAGAACGCGATCATTTCCTCTGCGCACGCCGCCTCCAACACACCGCCCCTGACCGCCGTCTTGGGATGCAACGCCTCCGGCGCATACCGCCTGAACCCCCTTTTCTCATCCGGGGCGCCATATACTACGGTACGTATCTGCGACCAGCCGATCGCTCCGGCGCACATCACGCAGGGCTCGACCGTTACGTAAAGGCTGCAATCCATCAGGTATTTCGCCCCCAACTCGCCGGTAGCCGCCGTAATAGCCAGCATCTCGGCATGCGCCGTCGGGTCGTTCAGCCGCTCGGTCTGATTATGTGCGCGTGCGATGATTCGGTTGTTGCACACGATCACCGCCCCGACGGGCGTCTCTCCCTCTTCCCCGGCCTTACGCGCTTCCGCGAGGGCTTGCTTCATAAAATATTCGTCGTCGAAAGGATTCATCTTCTCATCTCATGTTCGTTGAACAGGGTAGGATAATCTTTATCCAGTGTCTTAAGGATATGGGTGAGGATGGTTTCCCTTAGCCAGTGCGACTTGTTGGAAATATTGTATTTCGACAGGTAATACGCCACCGCCTTGTGCTCCTCCTCATTCAGCATAAAGGTGACTTTATGCACGCGCGGCTGCTTTCTGTCAGCCGCCGCCGTATATGTACGCCTCTTTTTCATGCCTGCAAATATATAGGTGAAACCTTGAATAACAAAGAAAAACCGTATTTTTGTCCGAAAAACAGTTATGGGAGAGAAGAACCTGATCGGTAAGGGCGGCGAACAGCAGGCCTGCGAACACCTGATCAAACAAGATTACCGCATTTTACATACCAACTGGTGCTGGCGCCATTACGAACTGGACATCGTGGCCACCGACGGGCGCGAGCTGGTCGTCATAGAGGTCAAGACCCGTTCGGCCGAGAACATCCTTTCGCCCGAAGATACCGTAGACACCGCCAAAATCAGACGCACCGTTTCGGCTGCCGACGTGTATGCCCGCCTTTACCGGACGAATATGCCCGTCCGCTTCGACATCATCACGTTGATAGGGGAAAAGGACGGGCCCTACGAGATAGAGCACCTGGTAGAAGCCTACTACGCCCCGGTCAGGGGAAGACGGTACTAAATCCAATCTAATTCGGGACAAACTAACAACTCCCTCGGGAGAAACTTTTAACTCCCTCGGGAGAAACTAATGATTAGGTCGGGAACAACTAATGGTTTCACAGCTGTGAGGTGATCGCCTCACAGGAGTGAGACGATCGTTTCACAGGAGTGAGGCGATCGCCTCACAGCTGTGAGACCATTAGTTCACAGCTGTGAGACGATCATCTCACAGCTGTGAGACGACAAGTTGCTGCCGACCTAATCGTTAGTTGTCAACGACCCAATCATAAGTTGTTCTCGAAGAAGCCATTAAGGGGCTTAAAGGAATTGAGGATTTTAAGGGGATTAAGCGGATAAGAGTCTTAAGGGGCTTAAGGATTTTAAGGAGCTTAAGCCGCTTAAGAATCTTAAGAAACTTAAGCTCCTTAAGCCCCTTAAAATTCTTAATCATCTTAATTGAGAATCTTAAGGGGAATATCGGAGAATTGTGCTATTTTTGGTTCTTTAATTAAGGAGAGAAGATGTATTTTAGAGATGTCATAGGACAGCAGGAGGTGAAGCGGCGGTTGATCGAAACGGCACAACGGGAGGCCATACCGCACGCACAACTCTTTTGCGAACAGGGAGGCGCAGGCGCTTACCCTCTGGCGTTCGCCTACGCCCGATACCTGAATTGTACCGACCGGTCCGACACCGATGCCTGCGGGCATTGCCCCTCATGTGTCAAGTATGATGTGTTTGCCCACCCCGACCTGCATTTTATCTTTCCGATAGCGGCTAAAAAGGAGAAGAAGAAGGAGGTGTGCGACGACTATCTCCCCGAATGGCGGAGCTTTCTGAAAGGACATCTCTACTTTGGCCTCGACAACTGGGTGGAAGCTATGGACGCCGGCAATACGCAGCCCCTGATCTACTCGAAAGAGAGCGACGAAATCGTACGGAAGCTCGGGCTAAAGATCTATGAGGCGGCCTACCGCATACTGCTGGTCTGGCTGCCGGAGAAGATGCACGACACGTGCGCCAATAAGCTATTGAAAATGATCGAAGAGCCGCCGGCAAATACCGTCATCCTGATGGTTTCCGAAGCTCCCGATATGATATTGGGGACGATACAGTCCAGGGCGCAGCGGATGAATGTCCGCCCCATAGCGGAAGAAGACCTGGCGAAAGCGATGATAGACAGGTACAGCCTGACGGCGGATGATGCCGCATGGATCGCACACCTGGCCAACGGCAACTGGCTGAAAGCCGTAGAGGGGATCAGCCTGAGCGAAGAAAAGACATTCTTCCTGGATCAGTTCAAAGGGATGATGCGCAACTCCTGGTCGCGCAACGTGAAAGGCATGAAAACTATGGCCGACCTGTTGGCCGGTATCGGGACGGAGCGGCAGAAAAACTTCCTCTCCTATTGCCAGCAGTTGGTACGCGAAAACTTCATGTCGCACTTCCAGCTGCCGGAACTGAACTATATGAACCGCGACGAGGCTACCTTTGCGCAGAAATTCGCCCCCTATATCAACGAGCGGAATGTGCTGGAGCTGGTGGAAGAGCTAAGCCGGGCGGAGCTGCATATCGAGCGGAACGTCTCCGCCAGGATGGTGTTTTTTGATTTATCCCTGCGTATCACCGTACTGTTGAAGCGGTGAGCGCTACCTGAAAAGCAGAAAAATATGTGTAACAAGATCCTTTGTGCGTTGTGCTGCCTGCTCTGTGCGACAGGTTGCCGGGGGCAGGGCGAAAGCCGCTTCGCTTCGGCTCCCCCCGTTCCCATCCACCGTTTCGACAAGGCGCTGTATCGAGTGGTCGAGTCGGATGACTCTTTGCTCTACGCCCGCCTGCTGGAGGAATACCGCGATATGCTGGAGGTGACGGGGAAAGGCATCCTGAATATGCGGTCGCCCGAACTGCCGGAATTTCCCGCCCGACTGGTGAATTACTATTCCGAACCGACGCTGAACGGCCTGTATCGCGATGCCCTCGCGCTGTACGACTCCGTCGCCGCTATCGAGCGACAGTTGGGCAGCGCGTTCGCCTACCTGAAAGAGGCGTTGCCCTCCACCGTCGTCCCCAACGTGTATATGCATGTTTCCGGATTGAACCAGAATGTGCTGGTGGCCGGCAACCTCCTGTCGGTTTCGATCGACAAGTATATGGGAAAAGATTACCCGCTGTACGGGGAGTTCTTCTATGAATACCAGCGCGAACGGATGCAGCCCGCCCTCGTCGCGCCCGACTGCCTGGCGGGATGGATCATGTCGGAGCGTCCTTTCGAGGGAAAGGAGAACGTCCTGCTGGAGAGGATGGTGTATGAGGGAAAAATCAAATACCTGCTTTCCGAAGCCTTTCCCTCCCTCGCGCCCGCCACCCTGATGGGCTATACCGAAGAGGAGTACGACTGGTGCCGCGAGCATGAGGGCTCACTATGGAAAACCGTCGTCGGGGAGAAGCACCTCTATACGCCGGATCAGCTGACAACCGACCGCTACTTCGACGACGCCCCGGGCTTTCCCGTCCCGTCTGTGCCCGGACGGATCGGGGTATGGATCGGCTGGCAAATCGTCGCCCACTACATGAAAGAGACCCGCGCGACGCCCGAAAGCCTGATGCAGGCACGCGACGCACAGCACATCCTGGCCGCCTCGAAGTACAAACCCCTCTGAATGGAGCGCACAAAAAACCCGTCCTGTTCTCACGAACAAGACGGGCGGAATTCATCTAATTTAACCTAAAATGCTATGAAAAAAACTCTGTGTTGTTATATAGGCCCATGCTTCTAATCATATAACAACCGTTGGCGGGCTTTTGTTTAATTCTTCTCGATAATGATGCCCTTTACCGTTTTCTTCCTTAAACGTTCCACCTCTTTCTGTAGCATTTCAATCTCTTTGCCCTGGTTCTTAATCGTCGTCAGCAGGGAATTTAGCTCCTCGTTCTCTATCGACGAGGGGTACTGGGCATTAACGCGAAAGATGAAGTCCGACAAGACATTCATGTAGTTGTTGAATGCATCGTACGGATTGTCATACGGGCTGAATCCCCTCCCGCCGGTATGCTTGGTATTCATATAATAGAAATGGTCGCTGCTCTGCAGGTAATTCCAGTCCTGCCGGATACGGCGGTCTTCGATGAGGCGTACCCGCTCGCTGATCTTATTTATCTTGCGGAACGCCTCCTGTTGCAGGATATTCCCGAGCCACGAACTGCAATCTTTCTCTTCGTCCACCCACGACATGGCATACGGGACGACGATCGAGTCCACCGGCTTCAGCAACGAGAAGACCTCCGACGGTAGCGAGAAGCTGATCCCCTTTTCAGCCGCAAAGCGCGGGAGCGCCCGGAAGAAATCGAAAATCCCCGACTCCGCCGGATGCAGCGACCCGAGCGTCTCGTAATTGATAAAGATGTTGATGATCTGCTCCGGCTCGGGCTGGGAGGCGATCCAGGAGATATACTTGTCGGCAGTCAGCGGATACTCGTTCCAGTTGTAGTTGTTGAAGCGCAGCGACAAGTCTTCGCTGAAGCGGTCGTTCTTCAACAACAGTTTCAGCTGTGGCTGCATGGCCGAGGCGTAGACGTAGTTCGGGCTTTTCCAGCCCAGGACATGTTTCGCCCCCTCTGTCAGCATCCCCTTAAAGCCCAACTGGTAGACGAGTCCGGATATCTCGTCGGAGTAGATCAGTTCCGTATTGCGGAATACCTTAGGCTTAATGCCGAACATGGAGTAGATCTTTTCGCGGTGCAGCTTCACCTGCGACTTGAACTCTTCATGGTCGCCGAGGGAGGCGAGCGAATGGGCGTATGTTTCGGTCAGGAACTCCACGTTCCCGGTCGCCGCCAGTTCCTTAAAGCTGTCGATCACTTCGGGGGTGTATACCTCCATTTGCTCCAGCGCCGTCCCCGAAATGGAGAAAGCGGCTTTGAACCTGCCCCCGCTCTGCCGGATCATATCGAGGATGGCTTTGTTGGCCGGCAGGTACGAGCGTTCGGCGATGCGGCGGATAATCTCTTCGTTCTGGAAGTCATCGTAGTAATAATGGTCGTTTCCAATGTCAAAGAAACGGTATCTTTTCAGACGGAACGGTTGATGTAATTGGAAATAAAAGCAAATCGTTTTCATACTATTTTATTTTTATCGTACATTATATTATATATACTCGTTAATGTGTCAGTTGGTCGTAGATGCGGCGCACCTTCTGGCCGGCATATTCCCACTTGATGTTATCCACCTCCCGCTTCCCCTGTTCTTTGAGGAAAGCGTGCATGGCAGGATAGGTGATAATAGAATACATGGCGTCGGCCATGGCTTCAATGTCCCAATAGTCCACCTTTACGGCGTAATTCAGAATCTCGGCGCAGCCCGATTGCTTGGAGATAATCGTCGGGACGCCGCACTGCATCGCCTCCAGCGGAGAGATACCGAACGGTTCCGAAACGGACGGCATGACATAGACATCGCTCGCTTTCAGCACTTCGTATACCTGCTTCCCCCGCATAAAACCGGTGAAATGAAAGCGGTCGGAAATGTCCCGCGCCGCAGCCAGGTTGATCATCTGGTTCATCATATCCCCGCTTCCGGCCATCACAAAGCGGGCGTTGGGCGATTTGGACAGTACCTTTGCCGCCGCTTCGACGAAGTATTCCGGCCCTTTCTGCATCGTGATCCTCCCCAGAAAGGTGATAATCTTGTCTTTCACCCCTTTCTTGTCCTGTATGGCCAGTATCTCCGGGCTTAGCGGCTCTACGGCATTGTGGACGGTCGTCACCTTTGAGGGATCCTGGTGGTATTTCTCGATGACGGTCAGGCGGGTAAGGTTGCTTACCGTAATGATATGGTCGGCATTGTCCATGCCGTTTTTCTCAATGCCGTAGACATTGGGGTTGACGTTCCCGCGGCTGCGGTCGTAGTCGGTGGCATGGACATGGATCACCAGCGGCTTGCCGCTGATTTTCTTCGAATGGATACCGGCAGGATAGGTCAGCCAGTCGTGCGCATGAATAATGTCGAACGATTCCGTGCCGGCGATCACCCCGGCGACGATGGAATAGTTGTTGATCTCTTCCAACAGGTTGTCGGGATAGCGTCCCGAAAACTCCATACACCCCAGATCGTTGGTATACCGGTAACTGAAATCGGCATAGATGTGATTGCGGTAGTCATAGTATTTCTGAGGATCCATGTATTTACCGATGCGGCTTTTTACATAATCCATCGGTACGTCGTGCCACACGATAGGCGTATGGCAGGCGCCGATTACCCGGAGGAAGCTCTGGTCTTCCTCCCCACAAGGTTTAGGTATAACGAACGTTATATCCATATCCGGCTGCATAGCCATGCCCCGGGTCAATCCGTAACTGGCAGTCCCCAATCCCCCCAGAATGTGGGGCGGAAACTCCCATCCATACATTAATGCTTTCATAGTATTATCTTTTATTATTCCGAGTTATATTTTTTCAATAATTTGACCACCCTTAAAATGGCCGCCACATTCATGGCAAACGAGATGGCGCCACGCCCGGTGAATGGCGGATTCCCGTCAAACAGCTCCGGTATGGTGCCTATGCAATGCAATTTAACCTCTTCTTCCATACTGATTAACATCCGTTCGGCAAACGATACCCCGCTTTTGCCGAACACCCTGAGATAGGCCTCGATATACGCCCCCAGCAGCCATGGCCACGCCGTCCCCTGGTGGTACACCAAATCCCGTTCGTACTGCGGCCCCACGTAATAGGGCTTATACCCCTCGCTCTTGGGGCTGAGCGAACGCAGCCCTTTGGGGGTGAGCAGCTCTTTCGTCACGATATCCACGACAGCCCGCTTCTGCAGCTTCGTCAGCGGCGAATAGGGGAGGGAGACGGCAAAAATCATATTCGGGCGCACGCTCCAGTCGACCGTCGACCCGCTCACCGAATCGAACAGGTAGTTATAGCCGTTGACGAACGTCTCGGCAAAGGAGTAACTGATCTTCCCGACAAGGGCGTCGATCTTTTCCACCGCCTCCCCCCCGTTCAGCTCCGTATAGAAACAGAGGGCGTTATACCATAGGGCGTTGAACTCGACGATATACCCCGAACGGGAAACGACAGGCCTCCCGTTCACGGTAGAGTTCATCCACGTGATCGCCTTATCCTTTCCATTGGCATACAACAGGCCGTTATCCATCAGCCCCATGTCGGGATGCCGCTGCTCTATAATATAATGTATGATTTCCGGCACGATTTCGCCGTAAAGCGCCCGGCAACGTTCAAGCCCCTCGCTCAGCGCATACTGGTGGATCGCCCATATACACCACAACGGAACGTCCGGGCGGTCGATCTCCCTGATAACGGGATCCCCCGTTTCGTCCCGCATAAAATTCCGCAACGCCGGTATAGCCGTATGCATAATCTTCTCGAAACGCACCGGGTCGTCAATAGAAAGCGTGCATCCGGGCAGGGAGATAAACAGATCCCTCGCACGGGTTTTGAACCAGGGATAGCCTGCCAGGAGGTAGGCGTCCTGCTCTTTAGGGCGGAAATAGAATTGTTGCGCCGAGTTTTTCAGGCAATTGAAGAAGCTGGTTCTCGGCGTGCGCGCGTGTACTTCCTCTTCGTATAGCGCTTTCAGGCGTGCGGGGACGGCTTCGGTATCTCCCGCGCTGAACAGGATAGACTCCCCTTTCTTTATCGGCAACTCAAAATAGCCCGGCACATAAAGGTCTTCCTTATACGGATAGCCCCGCTCCTGCTCCTTGGGATACTCAATCCCATGGTACCAGTAAGGCTCGAACACAAACCGGGCTTTCTTGCTGAATTGCATGAACAGTTCGGGATAGCCGTGATAAAGGCGCGTCTTGATCCCGTTCGCGATCTCGGCAAACGACTGGTCGATCGCCCCGTTAGCCTGCGCCAGGTTCTTAACGCTCCTGAACGCGAGGAAAGGGCGGAAACGCAGCGTCGTCGCCGAATGAGCGTCTTCCAGCGTATACTTGATCAGTATGCGGTTCTCATACATGGAAAAAACCTTCTCCTTTGAGAAAATCACGCCTCCCACCCGGTAAAGGGTGCGGGGCACGGTGTCGCAACTGTATTCCCGGATATACTTATGCCCTTTCGGACTGAAGTTTTCTCCTTCGTACTTATGTAACCCAAGGTTAAATTCTGCTCCATGCTGAATAACCGTCTCATCAAGCGATGATAAAAGTACATGGTTGTCGTCATCAATTGCCGGCACGGGTATGACAAGAAGCCCGTGGTATTTCCTTGTATTGCAATCGACAACAGTCGTACAATGATAGGCGCCTTTCCGGTTTGTCCGGAGAACCTCCCGACTCAACGACTCCTGTAAATTTATCATTATCGTCTTGTCAAATTCAAGGTAACTCATATATTTGAATACATGTTTAGGTTAAGTTTTTTAATTCAGGGAATCGCTTCCATGGATTAAAAACCAAATGTATTATTATTAAAGGAAACAACCAAATTTTACAAAAAGTTTATCTCAACAAATGCGATTTTATTTGCTCGGGGGTACTTACAGGCCAGGGTCAACGCATTAAAATGTATTTTCGAGCTTATAATGACGACGAATCGCAATCGTTTGAAAATCAAATAGTATCCGTCATTGCGAGTACCCAATAAACCAGGTTTATCAAAAAGGAAAATGACGGCGATAGCAATCCCGTTAGGGGGACCGAGCGGGAGAACGTCATGTCGACCGAGCGCAGCGAGTGGAGACACCTCAGATCGAAAGGGCAGGCGGGT
>JAISRY010000191.1 GCA_031273385.1 Tannerellaceae bacterium
ACGGATTTCTCCGTTAATATGGAATCGATCATATTGCCGGTAGGCGAGAGCGCCCGGATAAAGGTGAAATTTACGCCGTCCGATGCCGCCGATGTGAAGCTGGTATGGTCGTCGAACAACGAAAGCGTAGCGACGGTAAATGACGGCATCGTCACCATCGTGGGCGTTGGCACGGCCATTATTACCGTAAGCAGCGGGAATATCTCCAAAACAGTGGCCGTTACAGGGGCGATCCGCTCCCTGACCCTGACGGCTCCGGAGGGCATAGAGCTATTGCCGGGGACGACGTTCCCCCTGACGGCCATCCCCGACCCTGCCGATGCGCAGATATCACTCGTCTGGACGTCCGACAATGAAGCGGTAGCCACCGTCACCTCCGCCGGCGAAGTCACCATCGAGGGAAACGGCACGGCCAATATCACGGCGACGGCAGGCCCCGTCTCGGCCACGTATGCGGTGATCTGCGAAGACCTGTTCGACTCCGCCTCAGGCTACTGGGAATTTGACGATCCCAGCAACCTGGTGAGAGCCGTCCGGGGCGAACAGCTGGTACAGAGAGGCGACGGCATCAAGTTGGTAGAGGGGCCGTCGGCAACCAATCTGGCCGTCGAAGTTCCGATGCACGAATATTTCGAAGCCTATCTGAAAATGCAGCCGAATGGCGGCATTGATGATGCGACGCCTACGCGGGTGAACCAATGGACGATCATGTTGGATCTTCGCCTGCCGACCGTCAGGAGCTATTACTAACCCAGTTTAGCGGTATTAATACGGGCGACGGCGACCTGTTTGTCAGATGGCGCGACAATAAGATACAGGCCGGAAAAGGCTCCTATATCGACGTTGTACCCGCCCCAGCCGACCTCGGCCCTTACACGCAGTGGGTGCGTCTCGTCATGACGATAGACCGTGGTACGATGCGCGCCTATTGCGATGGCGTGGAGGCCACCACCGTAGATGGCGGCATTTACCCGCTTAACTTAGGAGGCATGGACGGAAGCCACAGTCTGCCCGTCGGTTCTAACCCGTTGGTAATCTTCGGCGAAGCCAAAGGCGAGATCAACGGCAAGCCCAACTTTGCCAACAGCGACGACGACAATCCGTTCCCCTGCGCCGCAGTCGCTTTCTGGGACAAAGCCCTGAGCGCCGCCCAAGTAAAATCGTTAGGCGATATCTCGCACTAAAGACAGTGAATAGTGGATAGTGGATAGTGAACAGTGAATAGTGATTCCCGCTCGTGCAGATGTGTAATCTGTGCGAGCGGTGAATAAACAAGTTTATTAAAAAGGGGAAATGACGGGTGTGTTTATCCTGACAATTAATGCGTTCGGCTATTTCCCTCGATATTCGCTGGGGGAGAGGCCTGTGTGCCGCTTGAAGTATTGTCCGAAAAAGGATTGGTTGGGGAACGAGAGGGTGTCGCTGATTTGTTGTACGGTCATATAGCCGGACTTGAGCAGGGCTTTGGCTTCCAGCACGACATAGTCGTTGATCCATTCGTAGGCGGTTTTGCCGGTGGAGGCTTTGATGACGGTTGAGAGATATTTGGGCGTCAGGCAGAGTTTGTCGGCATAAAAACCGACTTCGCGCGATTCCCGGTGGTGCCGTAAGACAAGATTGTAGAATGCGTCAAACAGTTCTTCCATTTTTGTTTCCGGCCGTTTATGCTGTTGAAAGACCGTATTGGCGCTGTACAACAGCGCGTGAAGAAGGTGTTTGACAATTTCCCTGCGATGACTGTTTTCCATTTTCACGGTTTTTTGCAACATCGAATAGTAATCCAGAAGCAACGCCAGTTCGGATTCGTTCATGGCTATAACCGGATTGTTTTGGATGTAAAAAAACAGGGAAGTGGAATCCTTGATATTCAGTTCCAGATTGTCACCGAACCGTTTGGACAGGACAATGAACAAGCCTGAAAAATCATCGCTGATATGATGGTACTGTACAATCTGGCCGAAAAAGACGATCCCAAGCCGGTTCGCCTCGAAAGTATAATTCACCAGATTGATGCTTCCCTCGATTGTCCCTTTCAGACAGATAAGGACGACCGTAAAATCTATTTTTGTCGGATAGTCAAAGAACGGCACTTTGCTGATGTCGTCCAGCAGCGAAAAATCGTCATCAATCGCATCTCTGGAGATTTCCGACTTTAAGGAACTCAAATCTATCTGCTTAAACTCTTTTTTCATATCCCATTTTTCAGACAAAATTAGGTTATTTTTCCGAATCACCTCCCCCAATCCGACTTTTAGAAGAACATTCCCTACTTTTACATCTTCCACAGCCAACTTGCGAGCCATACCTTTGCAGAAATTTTTTAATCAAAATGATATGATTAAAATGAAGTATACTAACGGTTTAGCAGCATTGGTAATGTTCCTTTTTGCCGCTTGTTCCGGAGAAAAGGGAGCGGAAAAGCAGGAAAAAATCATCCCGGTAAAGGTCATGACGGTCGCGGTTTTGCAGACGGAAAACAGCCGTAATTATGTCGGAACGGTCGAGGAATCGGTTGCCGTTTCGCTGGCGTTTTCTACTGCGGGAACGGTGGAACAGGTGTTTGTTTCCGAAGGGCCGCGGGTGGAAAAAGGGACGTTGCTCGCTACGCTCAACACGGCTACAGCTGAACATTCGTACCGCATGATGCTCGCCAAAGAGCAGCAGACGCAGGATGCTTACAACCGCCTTGCGCAAGTACACGAAAACGGAAGTTTGCCCGACATTAAATTTGTAGAGGTGGAAACGGGTTTGCAGCAGGCAAAATCAATGGCCGCCGTTGCCAAAAAGAACCTGGACGACTGCCGTCTGTATGCTCCCCGTTCCGGCATGATTGCAAGCCGTACGGTTGAAGCGGGCAGTAGCGCCATGCCCGGCGTACCGGCGTTCAAACTCGTTTCGGTGGACAAGGTCAATGTGAAAATTCCCGTGCCGGAAAACGAAATCGGCAAAATCGTCAAAGGACAACATGCGCGAATGGAAGTAACCGCCCTCGACAACGCCGTCTTTACAGGCAAAGTTGAGATGAAAAGCGTAGCTGCCAACGCGATGTCGCACACTTACGAGGTGAAGATCGGCGTCGATAATCCGCAGGCGGAGTTGATGCCGGGCATGGTTTGCAAGGTGTCTATTGCGGACGATGCGGAAACTGCGCGGATCGTCGTACCCAACAGGGCAATACGGATTTCGGCTGACGGCAGGCCGTATGTCTGGCTCGCCGACGGCAACGTCGCCAGGCGGCGGTTTGTGAAAACAGGCGGTTTGAACGATAACGGCATTGTGGTCGTCGATGGCCTTTCTGTGAGCGACAGCGTAATCGTTGAGGGCTTTCAGAAAGTAAGCGAGGGGATGAGGGTTTCATCAATTACGAATTAAAAATTACGAATTACGAATTACGGAAATGGGGGGAAATTATACGATGATAGAATGGGGCTTGAAAAACCGGCAGGTTATCCTTTTGTTGGTGGCGGTATTGTTCGTGGCGGGGATCTATTCGCTTGCGGTCATGCCCAAGCAGGAACAGCCTGAATTTACTATTCGACAGGGCGTCGTCGTCGGGGTGTTCCCCGGCGCTACCTCGCTTGAAGTGGAAGAGCAGCTGACCAAACCGCTCGAGCGCTATCTTTTCACATTTACCGAAGTCAAACGCGAGAAAACGACCTCCAAATCGGAAAACGGCATCGCATACCTTTTCGTGGAACTATCCGACAATGTAAAGGATAAAAACATTGTGTGGTCGAAAATCAAGCACGGGCTAAATCTGTTCAAATCCTCCCTGCCATCGGGCGTGCTGGCGGTGGTTGCCAACGACAACTTCGGCGATGTGGCTTCGCTGCTGCTCACCATGGAGTCGAACGACAAGACCTATCGCGAAATAGACGGCTATTGCGATGCGCTCGAAGACCGTTTGCGAGCCGTTCCGACCGTAGCAAACGTGCGGCGTTACGGTTCGCAAAAGGAGCAGATGACCATTTATGTGGATAATGAAAAACTCGCCGCTTACGGCGTCGGCTCCAAAATGCTGATGGCTAATCTTGTCGCACAGGGATTTACCACCACGAGCGGCACGTTGGAAAACGGGGAAATGACCGCTCCCGTTCATGTGGCGGAGAGTTTTCGTACCGAACAGGAAATCGCCGGCCAAATCATTTTTTCCACTCCGGCGGGCGATGTGGTGCGTGTGAAAGACATTGGGCGCGTGGTGCGCGAGTATCCCAAAGCCGACAGTTACATGACGCACAACGGCAGGCGATGCGTGCTGCTGTCGGTCGAAGTGAACCCTTCGGCAAATATCGTTTCGTTTGGAAAAGAGGTCAATAACGTGTTGGACAGATACAAAGGCGAACTTCCCGAAAGCGTGAATATCAACCGGATCGTCGACCAGCCGAAAGTGGTCGGCGATTCGATCGACCATTTTTTGCTGGAACTGCTGATTGCCATTTGCGCGGTCATTCTTGTGACGATGATTTTGCTGCCGTTTCGTGTGGCGGCGGTGGCGGCGATGTCTATTCCTGTCACTATTTTCATCACGCTGGCGGTGATGTATGTCGCCGCTATTCCGTTGAATATGATTACGCTTGCGGCGCTGATTACGGTGTTGGGAATGATCGTGGATAATTCGATCGTGGTGGTGGACAGTTATATCGACAAACTCGACGCGGGCAAAGAGCGTTGGCCATCGACCATTCGCAGCGCACAGGAATATTTCAAGTCGATCCTTTCGGCGACGCTGGCTATCAGCATCACCTTTGTCCCCTTCGTGATGACGACCACAGGTACGATCCACGATTTTCTCACCCATTTCCCGTGGACAATCTGCATAACGCTGTTCGTTTCACTCATTGTGGCCATGCTGGTTATCCCGATCTTCCAATATTTTTTGATCAAAAAAGGCATTGTGCAATCGCGTGTAAAGACGCGGCATGACATGTCCCTGCTTGATTATATACAGTCGGGCTATGAATGGCTGCTGGCCAAGGTTTTCGCCTTTCCGAAAACGACCGTCGGCATTGCGTTGGCGACCGTCGTTGTGGGGGCGCTGATCTTTATCGCCATTCCGAAACGGATGATGCCGATTGCCGAACGCGACCAGTTTGCCGTTGAGATTTACTTGCCGAAAGGCAGCCCGCTCGAAAAAACCGCCGCCGTATGCGATTCCCTGGAAAATATCCTGCGCAAAGACGGGCGCGTAAAATCCGTTTCGGCCTTTATCGGCACAAGTTCGCCCCGTTTCCATATCGTCTATGCACCCAATATGCCCTCGAAAAGTTACGGGCAATTTATTGTGAATACCGCTTCAAACGAGGCGACGGAAGAGCTGCTCAACGACTATGCCGACCGGTACGCGTTCTATTTCCCCGAAGCCTACGTCAGGTTCAAACAGCTTGATTTCCAGGCCGTCGATGCGCCCATCGAAATTCGTTTTACCGGCGACGATATCCATGATTTAAAGGCGCTGGCGGAAAGGACGGGCGACTACCTGCAATCGTTGGACGAATGTTTGTGGGTACGGACAAGTTTCGATGAGCCTGCGCTGTCGGTCGGCGTGGAGCTGAATCAAGCCGAAGCGGGACGTTTGGGCTTGAACAGGGCATTGGTTTCCCTGGGAATCGCTTCGGGATTGACGGGGATGAAAATTACCGATTTATGGGAGGGAAACTACGCCCTCCCCGTAAAAATCGAACCCGGCCGTATAGACAGGGAACGCCCCGTCTCCACCCTCGAAAACGTGCAGGTTTCAGGATTGCTCGGCTCATCCGTCCCCTTGCGGCAGATCGGCAAAGTGTTGCCCCAGTGGGACGAAAGTACGCTCTCGCACCGCAACGGCAGGCGCACGATGAGCGTATTTGCCGATATAAAACGCGGCGAGTATGCCAGCCGGGTGTTTCGCAAGGTAGAGGCGTGGCATGAGGCGTCCCTGCAAAATTCCCCGCTGCCCGCCGGCGTGGAAATGGAATACGGCGGATTGACGGAGTTTGAAGACGAGGTGATGTCGCCGATGTATCTGGCAATGGTGATCGCGATGGCGATCATTTTCCTGATCCTGGTGTTTCATTTCCGCAAAATCAAACTGGCAATCATTGTGTTGCTCTCGGCGGCGTTGAGTATTTTCGGCGCGGCGTTCGGGGTATGGGTTTTGCGGATTGATTTCAGCGCGTTCGCCATTTTGGGGATCATCGGGCTTGTCGGCATTATCGTTCGTAACGGCATTATCATGTACGACTATATCGAACATTTGCGGGAGCATAGAAACAGGAGTGTCCGTCAAGCCGCTTTTGAGGCGGGGAAACGCCGTATGCGCCCCATTTTCCTTACTTCCGCCGCCGCTTCGATGGGCGTTTTGCCGATGATTATCAGCGCTAGCCCGATGTGGGTAGGCATGGCTGCCATTATCTTCTTCGGCACGCTGATTTCCATGATATTGGTCGTAACGGTACTGCCGGTGGTGTATTGGCTGACTTACAAAAAACAGGATCATGTTTTAATTGAAAATTAAGATGAAAAAGCTTATCGTATTCATATTGTCGGGAATAACCACTCTTCCCGCCTTTTCGCAGGAAATACTGACGCTGGAACAATGCAGGGAATTGGCCTTGAAAAACAATGCGCAGGCAAAAAACGCCGCATTGTCGGTCGAGGCGGCAAAAGAGCAGAAAAAAGAGGCCTTTACAAAGTACTTCCCCTCGGTGAGCGCTACGGGAGCGGGTTTCCGTACCCATACACCCATGGTGTCCATGGAGATGGCTTTGGGCGCCATGATGGGACAGCCGGAGATGCCGCCGACGCCCCTGTCGATGCTGGAAAAGGGGATGATTGGCGCGGTGATGGCCACGCAGCCCGTTTTCGTGGGCGGACAGATCGTCAACGGCAACAGGCTGGCGAAAATAGGCGAAGAGGCCGGCTATCTGCAACAAGCGCTGTCGGACGACGAAGTGTCGCTCACCGTAGAACAGTACTTTTTGCAGGTCTTGTCGCTACAAGAAAAAATGCGAACCATCGAGGAGGCAAAAAGGCTGCTCGATAACGCCCGCGAAGATGTAAACAGCTTCTATGAGGCCGGATTGACAAACAGGAATGACCTGTTGAAAATCGAACTCAAGCAAAATGAATTGGCAAGCAACCAATTAAAGACGGCCAACGGACTGAAGATAACCAAAATGCTGCTGGCTCAGTACATCGGCCTCCCTGCCGGAACGTTTCAGCCGGACAGCCTCCTGCCGGCAGATATGATGTCGCCTTTCGATGTCCGGAAAAACCACGCTACGGCGCTGCACGACAGGGCGGAATACCGGCTTCTGGAAAAGAACGTCGAAGCGAACAAAATACAGGTTCGCATGAAAATCGGCGAAAACCTCCCGACGGTCGCCATCGGCGCAGGCTACAACTATTTCAGCTTTGACCGGAAAAAGCCGATGGCCATGGCAAATGATTTCGGAATGGTTTTTGCCACCGTTTCCATCCCGATTTCTGCCTGGTGGGGCGGCTCTCATGCCATCAGGAATCAAAAACTGAAAGTGGCCATGGCGGAAAACAGCAAACGCGATGCCGAAGAGCTGCTGCTCATCGAGATGCAACAGCTGTGGAACGAGCTGGAAGAGGCTTATCTTCAGATGCATCTGGCAGAAAAAGCCATCGCTGTGGCGACGGAAAACGTCCGCCTGAACAGCGATTACCACAAAGCCGGAACCGGCACGCTAACCGACCTGCTGGATGCACAAAGCGCCCTGCAACAAACCCGCGACCAACATACGGACGCCGTCATCGGATACCGCTTGAAACTGTCGAAATACCGGCAGGCGACGGGCGAATAGGAAAAGCGTCGACAGTAGGTAGGCAAACTATTCACTATTCACTGTTCACTATTCACTATTCACTAAAAACCGTTCACTACCAAACAGCTCTTGCAGGAAAGAAAATATTCCGTTAATTTTGTGCCGGTTGAATCATTAATGAATAAATCTATCGTTATGGGGAGCAATAAAGTTATAGGGGCGAAAATAAGGAGTATCCGCGAAGCCAAGCAGTTATCCGTCGAGGAAGTGGCCGGACGTTCGGGGCTGAGTGTCGAACAGATCTCGCGCATTGAGGGGGATGTGGATTTCCCGTCGCTGGCGCCGTTGATCAAGATAGCCCGCGTGCTGGGGGTCAGGCTGGGGACGTTTCTGGACGACCAAGCGGAGCTGGGGCCTGTCGTCTACCGCAAAAAAGATGCGACAGAAGATAATAGCATCAGCTTTTCCAACAACGCTACGGTTGCCCATAAGCACATGGAATACCACTCCTTGTCGCAAGACAAGTCCGGGCGCCACATGGAGCCTTTCCTGATCGACATCGCCCCGTCAACGGATACCGGCTTTATCCTCTCCACCCATGAGGGGGAAGAGTTTATCTACGTCCTGGAGGGGCTTGTAGAAATCAATTACGGCAAAAAGGCCTATCTCCTGGAAGAGGGGGACAGCATCTATTACGATTCCATCATCGCCCATCATGTACATGCAGGGAACGGCAGCCCGGCACGCATACTGGGTATCGTCTATACCCCCTATTAAGCGCTATGGAATTACAGGAAAAAACACTGGGGCAGTGGCTGGAGTATTGGGCGGAAACGACCCCCGGTAAAGAATTCCTCGTCTACTCGGACAGGGATCTGCGCTTTTCGTGGAAAACGTTTAACGAACGTGTCGACAGGATGGCCAAAGGGATGCTTTCCATCGGGATAGAAAAGGGAACGCATGTGGGTATCTGGGCGACCAACGTACCCGACTGGCTTACCTTTCTTTATGCGGGAGCGAAAATCGGCGCGGTGTTGGTGACGATCAATACGAACTACAAACAGAGCGAACTGGAATACTTGGCCAAAGACGCCGATCTTCACACGCTTTGCATCACCGAGGGGGTGTTTGACGGCAACTATGTGGATATGGTCTACACCATGCTCCCCGAGCTGAGGGAGATGCAGCGCGGTTTCCTGAAAAGCGAACGTTTCCCGGAGATTAGGAACGTGGTGTATATCGGGCAGGAGAAGTTCCGCGGGATGTATAACACGCCGGAACTGTTGCTGCTGGGCGAAAACGTCAGCGATTCCATGCTTCTGGAGGCGAAAGGGCGGGTCGGTTGCCACGATGTGGTGAATATGCAATATACCTCCGGCACGACCGGTTTCCCGAAAGGCGTCATGCTGACCCATTATAATATCGCCAACAACGGCTATTTCACCGGCGAGGGGATGGGCTTCACGACCGCCGACAAACTCTGCTGCTGCGTGCCCCTTTTCCACTGCTTCGGCGTTACGCTGGCGTCGATGAACGTCTTGACGCACGGCTGTACGCAGGTGATGGTGGAACGGTTTGACCCGCTGGTCGTCCTGGCCTCCATACACAAGGAGAGGTGTACCGCCCTGTATGGCGTGCCTACCATGTTTATCGCCGAACTGAACCATCCGATGTTTGACATGTTCGACCTGACGTCGCTCCGCACGGGGATTATGGCCGGCTCCCTCTGCCCCGAAGAGGTGATGCGTTCCGTCACGGAAAAGATGCATATCACGTATATCACAAGCGTATACGGACTGACGGAGAGTTCGCCCGGCATGACGCATACCACGTTGGACGACAGCTTTGAGGAGCGCTGTACGACGGTCGGGAAAGCCTACCCGTTCACCTCCATCATGGTGAAAAACCCCGAAACGGGCGAAGAATGTGCCGTCAACGAACCCGGCGAGATCTGTTGCAAAGGCTACTTAGTGATGAAAGGCTATTACAAAAACCCCGAAGCAACGGCCGAAACGATCGACAGGGACGGCTGGCTGCACAGCGGGGACGTGGGGATAAAAGACGAAAAAGGGAACTACCGGATCACCGGACGGATCAAAGATATGATCATCCGCGGGGGAGAGAATATCTACCCGCGCGAAATAGAGGACTACCTCTACCGGATGGATGGGATAAAAGACATACAGGTGGTGGGTGTAGCCTCCGAAAAATATGGCGAAGAGGTGGGCGCCTTTATTATTTTGCACGACGGGGCCGTCCTGACGGAAGAAGAGGTGAAAGACTTTTGCCGCGGACAGATCGCCCGCCATAAAATACCGAGATACATCTTTTTTGTCTCGCATTTTCCCCTGACGGGAAGCGGAAAGGTGCAGAAGTTCAAGCTACGGGAGCTGAGCCTGGAATTGTTGGCCGGAAAGGGGATCGTGCCGGCCTGACCGCCCGCCCGAGATGAGGCTTATGGAAGAGCTGGAAGACAACCGGAAAGTGATTGTCGTCTTTGATTTTGACGGGACGATTATCTCACGTGACTCCTTGCGCGACTTCCTGTCGTATACGTTCGGGCGAACGGCTTTCCTCCTCCGCCTGCCGCTTATCCTTATACTGAAGCTCGCCGCGCTGACAGGCATCATGACCACCCGCAGGGCGAAAGAGCACCTCCTCTCATCCTTTATGAAAGGCATGACGTATACCCGCTTTCAGGAGGCCTGCCGGCAATACGCCTTACGTATCCCCTCTCTGGCCTATCCGGAAGCGTTGCAGGAGATCAAAAACCATTTGGAGCTTGGCCGTCAGGTTCTTATTATCAGCGCATCCATTGCCGACTGGATACGCCCCTGGGCTGAGACGGTGGGAATCAGCAGGGTGGAGGGTAGCGAATTGGAAATAGAAAACGGGCGTCTGACCGGACGCCTGTCGACCCCCAACTGTAAAGGAAAAGAGAAAGTGAACAGGCTGTTCGCCCTTTTTCCCGACAGGGAACGGTATGTGCTGTATGCCTACGGCGACAGTCCGGGCGATAAAGCGCTTTTAGCCGTTGCCGATTACCCGGTTTATAAACCCGCCTGGCGGAAAGCGAAACACCCCCTTTTCCCGCTAAGCCGGATAGAAAAAGGGCTGTTCTGCCTGTTTTTCCTGGTGTACGGATGGATAGGCTACCGGATGCTTTTCCTTACGGAACTCATTGACGTGCAAAACGGAGGCGCTGGCAGCTACCTGGGCTATGACAACCTGTTTCACCTGAAAACAAACGGCGGCTCATTCGATGTCAGCCACCCGTTTTTCAGCGTTCTCCACATCGCCAAATATATCGTGACGAAGCCCTTTACCCTGCTCCTGGGCGAGAAAGCGCGTGCCGTCATCTGCCTTTTGTCGATGAATATCCTGGTCAGCGCCGGCCTGACGATGCTGTATCGTTACATGAAGCGGATCGTCGGGATTCAGGCGAAAAGAGCCGCCCTCCTGACCCTCTTTACAGGCAGCTTCTTTACCACCGTCGTCC
>JAISRY010000216.1 GCA_031273385.1 Tannerellaceae bacterium
GTATTTTTTATGTTTGTAATTTTTCTTTTTAAACTCTCAAATATAAAGAATGCTCGGAATTTATCCTACTCATAGCTTCTTTTTTCATTCGAGATTACAAACATAGGAACTCCGATCGAAAGGGCAGGCGGGTGCGATCGGAGGTGTCTCCACTCGCTGCGCTCGGTCGACATGACGTTCTCCCGCTCGGTTATAATGACGACGAATATAGCCTATATCAACTCTTTTTTTGTATGTTTGGTATTTCGTTTCCCATTGTATTCTCAGCAGCCTTCGCTTTATAATTACGAATGTACTGACTGATTTCTGCTCTATCTTTATCTGTCAAGGGCTGACTGTTTATAACAAAATCAACTCCTTCCGGTTCTCTTATAAATCCCATAATGTTATGTTTTAAAATATTTTTCAACTAAAATACGCGAGGCATGTGTAGGGATGATCATCCGTTGCCTTCCGAAACAAAATGCTCCTAAAGTCTTTGTGTAAAACTACAAAGATTCAGCCAATTATCCAAAAGGATGCTTCTATTTATTTGTCCCGGTGATACTTCTCTTATAATGACGACGAATCACAATCTCCTGTAAATCAAGTAGTATCCGTCATTGCGAACGCAGTGAAGCAATCCAGAAGTGTGTCTATGTGTCGCACTCCTGGATTGCTTCACTGCGTTCGCAATGACGGATACTACTTGATTGTAATCGGCTGGAAATCACGCTATCGCCGTCATTTCCCTTTTTGATAAACGCAGTTTATTGGGTACTCCAATAACACAATAGTGTAGCCGGAGGCGGACAATTGTGTAGTCAGGCGTACACAATTGTGTAGCTGAACTTACACAGTTGTGTAGCCGGGATTACACAATAGTGTAACTGAAGCTCAGTAGAGTAAAACCGGAAATGGCTCCCGTGCAAATAAAAATAGCTCCCGACTGAAAAAAAATAGCTCCCGACCTATTTGAAATAGCTCCCGTCCGAATAAATGAGGCGGTAAAGACGGCCTCTTATTGTTTATTCTTTAGCATATACCGCCTTACTCCTTTTGGTACAAATCTTACTCTTTTTGGTACAAAATTGAAGAAATAGGGCAAAAAGCCCCCCAGATAAAGTTTTCGTTTTTTTGCCTTCACAGCTTCACCTTTCGGGTAATAGGCTGATTGATACCCGAATGTGGTGAAGGTAAGGTGAAGGGAGGTGAACGAAAGGTAAAATGGGGTACCGGGGAGGCCTGCCCGGCTTATTGTACAGATCATCGGGAGGCTTTTTCGCCTACATTCACCTCCCTTCACCTTTCCTTCACCACATTCGTGTGTCAATCAGTGTGTTACGCGAAAGGTGAAGCTGTGAAGGCAAAAAAAGCAAAACTTTATTTGGAGGGTTTTTTGCTCTTTTGTAGCGAAAAAAGGAGGCGGGGGCGGCTATTTCAAGGCCGCCTCTATCTTGTCCATCAATTTGACAAAGGCTTTGTCGGCATAGCCTGTGCCGGCGTAAAGTACCTTTCCGTCTTTGCCGATGAGGTAGGTACGGGGGATCAGGCTTTTTGCAAAAGCGCCGTAGATCGCCCTGTCCTTATCCGGATAGAGGGGGAAGTCGAAGCCTTTCTTTTTGTTGTATTCCGTTAGGTCGGCATCCGAATGTTCGCGCCCGATGACCAGCAAGGCAAATTGGGCGTTTCCTTTGTACTTTGGCCATAACGTCTCCTGTATGGCGGCCAACTCTTTCTGGCAGGGCGGGCACCATGTGGCGAAGAAATTCACCAGGATCACTTTTCCCTGCAAAGAGGAGGATTTAAACTCCGCCCCGTTATCCGATACGACGGTGAATGCGGGCGCCACCTGGCCGACTTTCACCACTTCGTTATCCTCTTGCGCGTTACATACACCTGCCAGCAGCGCAAATAAGCCGGCTAATACTACCTGTTTCATACCTTTTGAAGTAAACATTGTGCAACGTCATACCCTATTTTGAGGGCTTTGAGGTTCATATTGACTACCTCTTCCCCTTTACGGCCAAAGATCTGACGTATGCCGTTTTCTATTTTCGAATACTCAATACCAAGAAATGGCGTCGCCGCTCCCAACATCACGATGTTGGCTGCGCGTGCCGACCCCGCCTCTTTTGCAATCAGTTCTACATCCAGCACGACCCTATTCGGCAACCGGTTAAGCTCGGCATGGATCATTTTCATATCCGGATAGTCCGGGATGTTCACGAATGGCTGGGAATTGATCACCAACCACCCCTCTTTCTTTAAATAGGGCAGGTAACGGAGGCTCTCCATCGGCTCGAGGGAGATAATCAGGCCGGCCTGCCCCATCGGGATCAAATCCGAAGCGATTGGCTGGTCGGACAAACGCAAATGGGACTGTACATCTCCTCCGCGCTGACTCATCCCGTGTACTTCCGCCTGTTTCATATACAGCCCCTCCTTTAATGCCGCTTCTCCAATGACGGCGGCGATAGAGAGAATGCCTTGCCCTCCTACGCCCGACAGTATAATATCTACTTTCATTTCCTGCTTGCTTTTTTCTTTCTGGTTAATGTCTGGATACATTCGCGGCGCGGGATCAGTACCGATACGCCCTTGTATTCGATCTCTTCGCGGATGATGCGTTTCATCTCCTCGAAATGCTTCCTTAGCGGCGTCATCACCCTCAGGTGTTCCGGCGCTACGCCGATACCGGCACAGATAGCCTCGATGCGTCCCGTACCGGCGGAATCTTGTCCGCCGGTCATCGCGGTGGTCTCATTATCGGAAATGATAATGGTGACATTGGCCTCTTCGTTGACGCAATCCAGCAAACCGGTCATCCCCGAATGGGTGAACGTCGAATCCCCGATCACGGCAACGGACGGAAAGAGCCCGGCATCGGCAGCCCCTTTCGCCATCGTGATCGAAGCGCCCATATCAATACATGAATCAATGGCGCGGAAAGGAGGCAGCGCCCCTAACGTATAACAACCGATATCACTGAATACCCGCGCCTCCCCATACTCCAGCAATACCTCGTTCAGCGCGTCATACACATCGCGGTGCCCGCATCCCTGGCAAAGCGCGGGAGGGCGTTGCCGCACGATATCGGGAACCGTATAATAACCGCCCACGCTTTTCCCCAACGCCTTTCCCACGCTATCCGGCGTCAGCTCGCCGTCGCGCGGCAGCGTGCCATCCAGACGCCCGTGTATGGTGAGGCCTTTACCGGGGAATCCCCTCAGCTGCTCCTCCACGACGGGGAAGCCCTCTTCGAGGACAAGGATTTCCTGACATTCGTTGACCAGCCGCTCGACCTGCTTCGCGGGAAGCGGGTATTGGCCGATCTTCAGGACGGGATAGGCAAAGCCGTCTGGATAGTTCTCCGAGAGGTAATTAAAGGCGATACCGGTCGTGATAATCCCCAATCCCTTATCGGGAGCGTCGAAGTAGGTATTATACGCCGACGATTCCGACTCCTGCAGGAAGAGATCCTGGGCGGCGAGCAACGCTTTGAACCGCTGACGCGCCAAAGCCGGCAAGAGGATAAAGCGCTGGCGTCCGTCCTGCGGAAAACGCATCACATTCTGCTCTTTCACCGGACGCCTCACTACGCCGGAGCGGGAATGTGCCATACGGGTCGTGATACGCAAAAGGATAGGATACCCCAGCCTTTCGGAACACTCGAAGCCGTCGTATACCATATCATACGCCTCCTGCTGGTTGGACGGCTCCAGTATCGGTATCATGGCGAAATTCCCCAATACGCGGTTGTCCTGTTCGTTTTGCGACGAGTGCATGGAGGGGTCGTCAGCCGTCACGATCAGCATCCCGCCATGTATACCGCTCATGGCGATATTCATGAAACAGTCGGCGGCTACATTCAGCCCCACATGTTTCATGCAGCATAACGTGCGTTTTCCGGCATAACTCATTCCCAAAGCCGACTCCATGGCCGTCTTCTCATTCACGCTCCACTTGCTGTGTATGTTCCGCTCCTTCGCCATGGCGGAGGCCTGGATATATTCGGTGATTTCGGTAGATGGCGTCCCCGGATAGGCATATACGCCGGATAAGCCGGCGTCGATCGCTGCCTGCGCTATCGCTTCATCTCCCAGAAACAGATGTTTTCCCATTTGTTTTATCTCTAATATGTTTCGTATAATCCTCTATTTTGGCAGCCAAAGATATGGCTTTTACGGCAAATAAGAAAGCGAATGCTACCGAATGTTTCTCCGGTTCAGCTCCGCGCGGTACCGGAGAGCGTTCTGGTTATGCCCCGCAAGCGTAACGGCAAAGTTGTGATACCCTGAAAAATCCTCCTTTGCACACATATACAGATAGTCGTGCCGCATATAATCCAGTACGCCGTCCAACCCCTTGATCGACGGTATACGAAGCAGGCCGGGAGGAAGCCCCGGATATTTATAGGTATTATAGGGGGATTCGATTTCCAGGTGTTCATACAAAATCCGCTGGAGGGAGAAATCGCCCATGGCAAACTTGATGGTCGGGTCGGCCTGCAGGGGCATACCCTTTTTCAAACGGTTGATATACAGCCCGGCCACGACGGGATATTCCTCGGAAGCGGCCGTCTCCTCTTCCACGATAGAAGCCAGGATAGCCACCTCGGCGGGGGTAAGGCCGATAGCCTTTGCCTTTTCCAACCGCGCCTCTGTCCAGAAACGGTCATATTCCCGCTTCATGCGCTCGATCAGTTTTCCGGCGGGGATATTCCAGTACACCTCGTAGGTATTGGGAATAAAAAGGGCATGAATGGTCTCGGCGGAAAAGCCCAACGAATCGCAAAAGGTAGAATCATTCATCAGTTCGAGCACCTCCTCTTTCCCGATCATCAACTGCTCGTCCAGCCTTTCGGCCAAATCCTCTTTTAAACGGATATTATTAAAGGTGATACTTGTCGCCGCCTGTTGCCCCCTCCTCAGGCTGTTGACCAGAGCCAGGTTGTTCATCCCGGGCGCAACGGCATACCGCCCGGTTTTCATATATTCCGGATAATCCACCATCTTGGCCAGCATCTTAAAAGCGTCGATACGGGAACATGCGGCAGAATCCGCCAACTGCCGGCACAAATCGTCAAAATCCTTCTCCCTATCAACATACACATACACCGTATTCGCAGGCATAAAATTCGGCGCGTACAGCAAACGGTACCCCCAAAAGCCCGCCCCTGCAAGCGACAGCAAAACAAAAACCACTATTCCGGCGACAACATACCGCCTCAGCCTGTTCTTTTCTTCCATGTGCAATAATAATCAATTGAGCATCAGAAATCACCGGCAAAAGTACGATCTTTTTCTCTAAATTATAACTCAAAAGCTTTGTTTATTCAGAAATATACCTTTATCTTTGCCGCGCATTCAAAAGGAATGTTTTTCAGTAGGAAGTGTGGGTGAGTGGCTGAAACCACCAGTTTGCTAAACTGACGTACGGGCAACTGTACCGGGGGTTCGAATCCCCCCGCTTCCGCTTCGGAAACCGCTTAAATGGCGGTTTTTCTTATTTAATGCCGGTTCTAACGCATTTCCATTGGGTGCATTTGACCGGAGGGTCGATTTTCAATTCAAATTGTCGCGGTGATGCCCGGAGGGCATGATTTTCATAACCGCAGGTCGTTGACCTGCGGACAAGCAACCACGCTAATCACTGCCTGAAAGGCAGGACTGTCTTATATGAAGACGAATCGCAATCACCTGAAAATCAAATAGTATCCGTCATTGCGAGTACCCAATAAATCAGGTTTATCAAAAAGGGAAATGACGGCGATAGCTTGATTTTCAGCTGATTATAATTAAATAGTACCCGTCATTGCGAACGCAGTGAAGCAATGACGGGTGTGTTTCTCCTGATAATCA
>JAISRY010000230.1 GCA_031273385.1 Tannerellaceae bacterium
GATCCGCAGCATTTTTCCAAGGCGGCGGAAGAGGGGGCAAACATCGCCAATATACATCATGCCGGCAGGCTGAACCCGGTGATCAATTATCCCTTTATCGTCAGGGATTCTTTGGTGGACTACATCCGGACGCAACATGCTGAAAACCGGAAAGTAAAGCTGTATTACACCATCCGCGAACTCACCAATTATGCGGTGGAAATCCATGCGCTGAAAAGCCTGAACCACGAGATATTCGTCTCCGGTGTCGGCTATGGGCTGCCCTGGCATTGCGAACACCTGATCGACGACTACAAACCGGCATGGTACGCCGAAATGCCCGGACAGACTGCCGATGCCGCCCTTGTCCTGAACGGCTTTTCGCGCTGGATCAACTACTACCTGGAGGGTTTGCGCTGGATGTTCGAGCAGTATGAGATAGACGGTCTCTATATGGATGATGTGTCATTCGACAGGGTGGTGATGAAACGGATCCGTAAGATCATGGCTGCGTACCGTCCGGACGCCCTGATTGACCTCCATTCCAATACGGGGTACTCCATTGGCCCGGCAAACCAGTACACCGACTTTTTCCCATACGTGGATAGGCTTTGGTTCGGCGAAAGTTTCCGGTACAACCAGATGACGCCGGATGAATGGTTCGTCACCTTTTCGGGGATCCCTTTCGGGGTGATGAGCGAAATGCTGCAGGGCGGGGGGAACCGCTTTCTGGGTATGATTTATGGCACGACCGCCCGGCACTCATGGACAGAGGCCGCTTCGCCCGTACCGGTGTGGAATCTCTGGAAATCGTTCGGAATAGAAGAGGCGCAAATGATTGGCTATTGGGACGAGGCCTGTCCTGTGAAGACGAATCATCCGGAGGTGAAAGCGACCGCCTACGTCCGTGCGGGTAAAACGCTCGTCTCAGTCGCCAATTTCGGCTCTGCCGACCACGCTGTCCGCTTGTCTTTCGATTGGGAAAAGGTAGGCCTCTCCCCCTCCAAAGCGACGCTCCATGCTCCACCGGTCGACCATTTCCAACAGGAACGGACATTCCTGCCGGACGACGCCATTGAGGTAAAAAGCAAGGAGGGGTGGCTCCTTATCCTCTCTGAACCGAAGAGGGAGCAGTGATCGTTGCCGCTTGCTTTAGAGCAGTTTGTACATGCTGCCGGGCATGGCTTTTACGGCATTGTTCATTTCCAGCTCAAACAGGAGGGTGGAGAGGCGGTGGACGGGCATATCCATTTCGACGGCCAACTGGTTGATATGTAGCTCGTTTTTCTCCCTTAGCAGGGTGATGACCCGGTGGTGGTCGTCGTTCTCTTTTCCGGCGAAAAGGGAGGGCATTGGCGGCGGGGAAAACAGGGTTTTACGCTCGACGTCCCAGCCGATGGATGAAATGAGATCAGCCGCACAGGTGATCAGCTCGGCCTTATTTTGGCGGATGATCCGGTTGCATCCCTGCGAACAGGTATCCGTCACCCTCCCCGGAAAGGCGAACACCTCCCGTCCATACGAAAAGGCCAGGTCTGCCGTAATCAACGATCCGCCCTTTTCCGCCGATTCGATGATAATCGTCGCATCGGGCAATCCGGCGACAATCCGGTTTCGTTTGACGAAATTCACCTTGTCGGGCGTGGTCTGGCTTGGAAAGTCCGTCAGCAAGCCGCCAGCCGCCAACATCTCCGCGGCCGTCCCCTTATGGACGAAAGGGTAAATCCTGTCCAGGCCATGCGCCAGGACGGCGACTGTCGGCAGGCGATGTTTCAATGCCGCACGGTGCGCCAGGATATCAATCCCGTAAGCCAATCCGCTGATGACCAGCAAATCGGGGATAAGCGCCGCCAATTCACCGATCAGCTTCTCCGTCAGGCTTTTCCCGTAGTCCGTGGCGTTCCTTGTCCCGACGATACTGATGATGCGCGGGGCGTTCAGGTCGGCATTCCCTTTATAATAGAGCATGACCGGCGCATCCTCACATTCGCGGAGGCGTTTCGGATAACCGGCTTCGGTCATGAAATAGCAGTCAATCCTGTGCTTTTCGACAAAATCCAACTCTTTCTCCGCCCGTCGCAACACGTCCGGGTCTTTGATATTTGCGGCAATAACGGAGCCTATTCCGGGAATCCGTTCCAAGGCGGCGCGTTTCTCGGCGAATACGGCTTCCGCGCTGCCAAAGGCCTGCAACAACTGGCGTCCCATGATATTTCCCACGCCGTTGATCATCGTTAAGCCGATCTGGTAAAGCAATTGATCCGTCATGCCTCTGTCTTTTTCAGTAGTTCGTCAAAATACTCCCCTTTGGTCAATCTCCCGTTTTCCACCACCACGACCTCTACTCTTCCCCTGGCCGACAACATCCCGTCTGACGCCCTGAATATATCCTGGTGGAAAACCAGCCTTGCCCCCTCTTTCGTCAGGTTCAGGCAGGAGATAAACGAATCCCCGCTTCTGAGGGAGGCTTTAAAGCGGATATCCACACGCGAAACGAACGCATCGACCCCTTTCTCGTGCATCGCCCCGAAGTTCTCGCCCAGCGACTCCAAAAACTCATGCCGCGTATGCTCCATGTACCGCTGGTAGTTGGAATTGTTGACGACGCCCTGGAGATCACATTCGTAATCGCGGACTTTAACCGTAAGCTTGAAAATATACCTGTTGTTCATTCTGATTGTTGATTTATCGTATCGGTGGATACCATTTTATACATCCTGTCGGACGGGCGTACCTTTTCTTTTACCTTAAAAGAGAAACGTTCGCCTTTAACCGTCTCTTCGACCGGCTTCAACTGCACGCGGATCTCCTCTATCGTCTGCATGACGGCGCCTGTCGTCGGGCCGGTAATCAGAATCTCGTCCCCCCGCTTCAGCGTCTGCGACTCCATCTCAAATTCGGCGACGCCAAGCCCGCTGAAATACTTGATCCCCTTGGCGACGTAAACCTTTCTCTTCGTCGCTTCCGAGCCATATTGGCTGCTCCATTCCCCCAAGCGTTGCCCCAGATAATAGCCGTCCCAGAAGCCTCGGTTAAAGACGCTTTTCAGGCGTTCCTCCCAGCGGGCGATCTTCTCTTCGCCGAACGTCCCGTCGCAATATGCCCTGACCGCCTCCCGGTAACATTCCGTAACGATCCGCACATATTCCGGCCCCCGCGCCCGTCCTTCGATCTTGAAAACGCGTACTCCGGCATCCATCATCTTGTTGAGGAAATGGATGGTTTTCAAATCTTTGGGGGACATGATATGCGAGTTCTCGATATCCAGCTCGATACGACTTTCCCTGTCTTTCACCGAATAGCTCCGGCGGCATACCTGCATACAGGCGCCCCGGTTGGCCGAATGGTTCATTTCGTGCAAACTCAGGTAGCACTTCCCCGAAACGGCCATACATAACGCCCCGTGGCAAAACATCTCGATACGGATCAACTGTCCGCCCGGCCCTTTGATCCCAGCCTCTTCAATCCGCCGGTAGATCTGATTGACCTGTTGGAGGTTCAATTCACGCGCCAACACCACGACGTCGGCAAAACGGGCATAAAACGCCAGCGCTTCCGCGTTCGAAATATTCAGCTGTGTAGAAAGATGTACCTCCTGCCCGATACTGTTCGCATAATGCATCGCCGCCACGTCCGCCGCGATCACAGCGGAAACGCCCGCCTCCTTTGCCTCATCTATAATCCTGCGCATCAGGGAAATGTCTTCATCATAAATCACCGTATTGACGGTAAGATAGCTCTTGATACCCCGTTCGCGGCAAATCGAAACAATCCGGTGCAGATCGTCCGTCGTAAAGTTGTTGGAAGAGTGGGCACGCATATTCAGCCCCTCTATCCCAAAGTAAACGGAATCCGCCCCGCCCTGTATAGCCGCCATCAGCGATTCATACGAACCGGCCGGCGCCATAATCTCAAAATCCTTTTCTCTTAATTTCACACGACAAAGATACGACTTTTCCGCGATACTCCCCATGCGGTTACAACCCTCCGGCCTTTCGGTGATGGCGATATAAGAAAAATATGTATATTTGCTGCGGAATAGGATAATATAAAATAAGGTAAAACGATATGAGGCAGCGGATTATTGTATGGAGTAAGATAGGGAATATTCAGTGTGTTAGAATCTTATAAAATAAAAATCCTTTCTCGTTTTGATTGAATAGTAAAATTAGTATATTTGCACGGACTTTAATTTATTGCCATGCAAACAAAGAAAAAAGAAAAAAGAATGATGTTATATCCTTATGTATCTGTCGACTGCGTGCTGCTCGGCATTGATAATGAACGACTCTGCGTTTTGTTGGTTGAACGGAAAAACGCCGGAGCTGGTATCACGGAGTATAAACTGCCGGGGAGTTTGATTTACGAAACGGAAGATTTGGAGGAGGCCGCCCATCGCGTCCTGACCGAAACGACAGGGTTGAAGCGTATCCAGTTGAAGCAATTCCGCAGTTTTGGCTCGCCCTCACGTATGGAGAACAAAGATGATGTACAGTGGCTCGAAAAGGATTCGAAAATGAAAGTAGGACGAATCGTGACCGTCGGGTACCTGGCCTTGTGTAAGGTAAGGAAAACAAAGCCCGGCAGGGATTATTTTTCCAAATGGACGCCGGTGACGCAATTACCCCGTTTGCCGTTCGACCATAAGGAGATTATCGAAGAGGCGGCAAAAGAGATCCGTACATGGATAGATGTAGAGCCCTCGATCGTCTTTAATTACCTGCCGGATAAGTTCACCGCCCTCCAATTGAGGCGTACCTACGAGATTATTTATAACAAGGTATTGGACGTCAGGAATTTCCATAAGAAGATGAATTCCCTCGGCTATGTGATCCAAACCAATGAAATGGAGCAGAACGTGGCGCACCGGTCGGCGCGCTATTACCGTTTTGACAAGGTGAAATACAACCAGTTGCGGTCGAAATTGAATAAATCCTGAAATAGATGAAACGATGTATTTATTAGGATGTGATATTGGGAGCTCTTCGGTAAAGGCCTCGGTCATCGACTGCGAAAGCGGGGTGGTCGCCGGTTCGGATTTCTATCCCAAAGAAGAGGCGCCGATGATGGCGGTGAAGCCCGGTTGGGCGGAGCAAAACCCCGAAGACTGGTGGAATCATTTGAAGTCCGCCATAAAAGGGGCGATACACGATGCCGGCATACGCGGGGAGGAGATTCTCTCTATCGGTATCTCCTATCAAATGCACGGCCTTGTCCTGGTGGATAAGAAGATGGAGGCCTTGCGCCCCTCTATTATCTGGTGCGACAGCCGGGCCGTTCCGTATGGCGAACGTGCATTTAACGGTATTGGAGAGGATCGGTGCCTTTCCCATTTACTCAATTCGCCGGGCAATTTTACCGCCTCGAAGCTAGCATGGGTAAAAGAAAATGAACCCCGGATATTTGATTCCATTTATAAATTCATGCTCCCCGGCGATTATATCGCCATGCGGATGACGGGCGAAGCGGCGACTACGGTGTCCGGTTTGTCGGAGGGGATTTTCTGGGATTTTAAGGAGAACGGGGTTTCGGAAGATGTGCTGGATTTCTTTGGGTTCAGTGCGGATATGATTCCGGATATCTGTCCGGTTTTTGGCCGGCAGGGTGAGCTTCTGGAGTCGGTAGCCGCCGAGCTGGGGATGAAGAGGGGGACGCCTGTCACCTATCGTGCGGGCGACCAGCCGAACAATGCCCTCTCCCTGAATGTGCTGAACCCCGGCGAGATAGCGGCTACGGCAGGAACATCCGGCGTGGTTTACGGCGTGAACGGTACGGTGAATTACGATACCCGTTCGCGCGTGAATACCTTTGCCCATGTCAACCATTCCGCTGCGCAACCACGGTTGGGCGTCTTGCTTTGTATCAACGGGACAGGCATTCTCAATTCATGGATCAAACGCAATATCGCCCCCGAAAACAGTTCGTATGAAGCGTTGAACGACTTGGCCGCAACGATCCCGATCGGCTCCGGAGGGCTTTCCATCCTGCCGTTCGGCAATGGTGCGGAACGTATGTTGGAGAACCGCGAGATTGCTTGCTCCATGTACGGGCTGAATTTCAATATTCACGACCGGAGGCATTTTGCCCGTGCAGCGCAGGAGGGCATCGTCTTTTCCTTTAAGTACGGCATGGATATTATGAACGGGACGGGGATGGATATACGGGTGATCCGCGCCGGAAAGGCGAATATGTTCCTAAGCCCGGTGTTCAGGGAGGCGCTGTCTTGCGTTACCGGTTCGGTGATTGAGCTTTACGACACCAACGGCACGGTCGGGGCGGCAAAAGGCGCCGGTATCGGAGCCGGTATCTATGCCTCAGCGGAAGAGGCGTTCCTTTCGTTAAGGCAAATCGACAGGATAGAGCCCGACGGACTGAAAGCAGACGGCTACTGCGGCGCCTATGAGGTATGGAAAGAGCGGCTGGAGCAGGCGTTAGAAAGATGACTTACGTTTAAAGATGGCTTACGTTTATTAATACTTTAATTATATACAATTATGAGTTTCTACAAAGGAGAAAAAGAATTCTTTCCTGCAATAGGTAAGATTCAGTTTGAAGGGCGGGAATCAAAGAACCCCCTCGCATTTCACTATTATGATGAAGACAGGGTGGTCATGGGGAAAAAGCTGAAAGACCATCTGCGTTTTGCAATGGCCTACTGGCATACCTTATGTGCGGAGGGCGGAGATCCTTTCGGCGGCGGGACGAAGACGTTCCCATGGAACGGATCTTCCGATCCCGTTACACGCGCCAAATACAAGATGGATGCCGCGTTTGAGTTCCTGACCAAGTGTTCGATTCCCTATTATTGTTTCCACGACGTGGATATCGTCGATGAGGGGCCGACATTGCTTGAGTTTGAACGGCGGCTGGGTATCATGGTCGACTATGCCAAAGGATTGCAGAAAGCGACCGGCAAGAAATTGTTGTGGGGAACGGCAAACGTATTCAGCCATACCCGTTATATGAACGGCGCGGCGACCAATCCCTATTTCCCGTCGGTGGCCTTTGCCGGGACGCAGATAAAGAATGCTATCGACGCCACCATCGCTTTAGGCGGCGAGAACTACGTCTTCTGGGGAGGGCGCGAGGGCTATATGACGCTGCTGAACACGGAGATGAAGCGCGAAAAAGACCACCTGGCCATGATGCTCACCATGGCGCGTGATTATGCCCGCAAGAACGGTTTCAAAGGGACTTTCCTGATCGAACCGAAGCCGATGGAACCGACCAAACACCAATATGACGTAGATACGGAAACCGTTATCGGCTTCCTGCGCCATTATGGGCTGGATAAGGATTTTGCCTTGAATATTGAAGTCAACCACGCTACGCTGGCCGGCCATACCTTTGAGCATGAGCTACAGGCGGCGGCGGATGCAGGGATGCTTTGCAGTATCGACGCCAACCGCGGCGATTACCAGAACGGATGGGATACCGACCAGTTCCCGATGGATCTGTTTGAGCTGGCCCAGGCATGGCTGGTTATTTTGGAAAGCGGCGGTTTGACGACCGGCGGAACGAACTTTGATGCGAAAACGCGCCGCAATTCTACCGACCTGGAAGACATCTTCCTTGCCCACATCGGAGGTATGGACGCCTTTGCACGCGCCCTGATCACCGCAGCCGCCATCCTCGAGCAGTCCGATTACCGGAAGATGCGCGCCGAACGTTACGCCAGCTTTGATGCCGGAGACGGGAAAGCCTTTGAAGACGGGAAGCTTACGTTGGAAGACCTGCGCACCATCGCCCTGCGCGACGGAGACCCCAAACAGATCAGCGGGAAACAGGAGTTGTATGAAATGATTATCAATCACTATCTATGAGCCAAAAGACCTATAATACCGGATACGTATTCGGGATTACTCTGGTAGCTACTATCGGCGGATTGCTGTTTGGATATGACACGGCTGTCATCTCCGGCGCGGAGAAGTCGATAGAAGCTTTCTTTGCCATACCCCTTGGCTTGAGTTCCTTCGTGCACGGGGCTACGGTGTCGAGCGCCCTGGTAGGCTGCATCATCGGCGGGGCGCTGTCGGGCTTGCTCTCTTCCCGCCTGGGGCGTAAGCGGTCTTTGCTGATAGCCGCGACCCTATTCTTCCTCTCGGCCATCGGCTCCGCTTTCCCCGAAAGCTTGGTCTTTCCTCACGGCGAACCGTCTTTCAGCCTGCTGATACTGTTCAACTTCTACCGCATTATCGGCGGTATAGGGGTGGGGTTGGCTTCGGCTGTCTGCCCCATGTACATCGGCGAGATAGCGCCTGCCGAGATACGGGGCAAGTTGGTATCGCTTAACCAGTTTGCCATCATCTTCGGGATGCTGGTCGTTTACTTCGTCAACTGGGCGATAGCGAATGGCCAGGAAATTGCCTGGATCAACCGCATTGGCTGGCGGTATATGTTTCTCTCGGAAGCCATCCCGGCCTTTTTGTTCGGCGTATTGGTATGCTTCGTCCCCGAAACGCCCCGCTATTTGGCGCTTGTCCGCAGGGAAGCCCAGGCGCTAGCCGTCCTGAAAAAGATCAACGGCTCGGCGGAACGGGCGCAAAGCATCCTTGACGAGATTAAGTCCACGGTATCCGAGTCGGTCAAAGGGAAGCTCTTTTCGTATGGCCGTATCGTGATTATCATCGGTATCCTGCTCTCCGTCTTTCAGCAGTTTGTAGGCATCAACGTAGCCCTTTACTATGCTCCGCGCATCTTCGAAAGCATGGGAGCGGCCAAGGATGCCTCCATGCTACAGACCATCGTGATGGGGCTGGTGAATGTCATCTTTACGGTCGTGGCTATCCTGACGGTCGATAAGTGGGGACGCAAGCCTTTGTTGATTGTCGGCTCCGTCGGCATGGCTGTGGGGATGTTTGCCATTTCGGCCTTGTCGTTCTTCAATATCATTGGGATCAGTACGCTGGTTTTCATTATCATCTATACGGCTTCGTTCATGATGTCGTGGGGGCCTATCTGCTGGGTGCTGATAGCCGAGATATTCCCCAACACGATACGCGGACGGGCTGTGGCCATCGCCGTAGCGGCGCAATGGGCGGCCAACTACCTGATTTCATCTACCTATCCGGGCATGATGGAGTTTAGCGGCGCCTTCACCTACGGCTTCTATGGCGCTATGGCGGTACTGTCGGCGCTCTTCGTTTGGAAAATGATTCCCGAAACAAAAGGAAAGACGCTGGAACAGATGGAACAGTACTGGAAGAAATAGGATGTGAAACGCGAATGATATCATCGACGTCGAGGCGGACAGGCTGCACGGCCTGAAGAAGAAACGTCCCATTGCCTGCGGGGAGGTAACGGAATCGGCGTGTTACATTTTCTCCGCGAGAGCCATAAGCCCTAAAAAGCTTAAGCCCCTTAAGATTCTTAAGATTCTTAAGATTCTTAAGGTGAATATCGCGCCCTGTCCGTTCTGGCGGCGTATTGGCTGATGAATATTGCCTATTGTCTGAAGCTGAAACGCCTTGTCATCATTGACGTGTTCGTTATTGCCGTGGGTTTTGTCTTACGGGTGGTGATCGGAGGGGTTGTGACGGGCATCGTCCTGTCGCACTGGATTATCATTATGAGCTTTCTGCTCGCTCTGTTTCTCGCTTTTGCCAAACGGCGGGATGATGTGTTGACGTATTTGGAGACGGGCGTTCAGCCAAGACGGAATATCCACCGCTACAATGCAGACTTTATGAATCAGGTATTGACCGTCACCGCGACGGTCACCATGGTCAGTTATATCATCTATACCGTTTCGGAAGAGGTGACCGCACGGTTTGACAACCAATACGTCTACCTGACCTCCATCTTTGTGTTGGCCGGAATCATACGTTACCTCCAACTTGCGCTGGTCGAAGCAAGGAGCGGCAGCCCTACGGATATCCTGCTGCACGACCGCTTTATCCAGGCCTGCGTCCTTTTATGGATCATCACATTCTGCCTGATTATCTATGCATAGCGTTTATAATGACGACGAATCGCAATCTCCTGAAAATCAAATAGTATACGCCATTGCGAGTACCCAATAAACCAGGTTTATCAAAAAGGGAAATGACGGCGATTGCAATCCCGTTAGGGGGGGACCGATCGCAAGCAAGAACGTCATGTCGACCGAGCGCAGCGAGTGGAGACACCTCCGATC